>JANOWZ010000182.1:0-4614 GCA_031418155.1 Deinococcales bacterium | reverse complement strand
CACTGACGCTCGGCGAACGCTACCGCGATGGGGCCGGATGGCTGACACTCTCGAGCCTCGCCGCGACGCTGTACGCGCTGGTCAACGCCATCGCCAGCGTTCGTATCGCCCGAGACGACACCTTCAGCGCCAGACTGTTGCTGCTGACCGCCGCCATGCAAGCCGTGGCCTTCGCCCTCTGGCATGACCAAGCCCAGACCATCGCCAGCGTCCAAGTCGGATCGCTGCTGATCCTGACCGCCCTGTTGTTGCGGCCCGAAACCCGGAAGCCATCACATCCAACAACCAACGAGGTGAAGCATGTCCTACAACGCCTTTGAACGCTGGCAGCGCCAAGCGAGCAGCCGCCCCATCCTCAGCATCGTCATCCCAACCTACAACCAGGCTGAACGCATCCTGCCGACCATCGCGGCGATGGCTGTCACCGTCTCGAGCATCACGCCGGATTGGGAACTGATTATTTCTGATGACGGCAGCAAAGACGGCACCACCGAATTGGTCAGAGAGTTGGGCTGGGCGAACCTCTACGTGATCCACCACGCCAACACCGGCAAGGGCGGCGCGGTCAAACGCGGCATGATCGCGGCCCACGGTGATCTGGTGCTGTTCGCCGATGCCGACAACAGCACGCCGATTGAAGAACTGCCGCGCCTGATCGCCGAAATCCGTTCCGGGGCCAGCATCGCCATCGGCTCGAGGGCGGCCCAGGGATCGCTCGAGCAGAACCGTGGCGTGCTGCGGCAATTCGTTTCCGATGGGCTACGCGGACTGACGCGACACGTCACCGGATTGCGGACCCGCGACACGCAATGCGGCTTCAAACTCTTTCGCCACCGGGTCGCGCAGGAACTTTTCGGGCTGCAACGCATCGATGGCTTCGCCTTCGACCTCGAGATTCTGTACCTCGCCCGCAAGTTCAAGCACCCGGTCAGTGAGGTCGGCGTGAAGTGGTTCGATGCCCCCGGCAGCAAGGTCGATGTCGTGCGCGACGGTCTGCGATTCGTGCGCGACCTGCTGGTGATCCTCAGCAACGATACGGGCGGCAAGTACCGCAAACCTCAGTTCAGGAAACACCTCAGCAAAGGAGGCCGTCATGCATTTGGTCATCGTCACCAGCTTTCCACCGAGCCGAGCCAGTCTCTGCGAGTACGCTGAACACCTGGTTCGCGCCCTGGCGCAACGGTCCGAGGTCACACGCCTGAGCGTGATCGCCGATCACTTGCCCAACGGCATGCAAGATGAGAAGTTGCCCGGACTCGAGCACATTGAGGTGCATCGCGTCTGGCGGTTCAACGACGCACGAAACGCCGCACGAATCAACCGTGCCGTTCAAAAGATCAAACCCGACGGCGTGCTGTACAACCTGCAATTCGCCAGCTTCGGGGACCGGCCCGGACCCGCCAGCCTCGGACTGTTCGCGCCCGCGATCACACGCTTGCAGGGCACTCCGACCATCACCTTGCTGCACAACCTGATCGAAACCGTGGACCTCGAGCGGGCCGGATTCGGCGCGAACCAACTGCGCAACGCCACGATTCGACTCGGCGGCAAAATCCTGACCAAAGCCGTGCTCGGCAGCCACCGCGTCGCCGTAACCATGCCGCGCTATCAGGACATCCTCGAGCATCACTACCGCGCCCGCAACGTCTTTCACGCGCCGCACGGAACCTTTCAACGCACACAACCGTTGCCACTCCCGAGCAAGCGCACCGTCTTGGCCTTCGGAAAATTCGGCACGTACAAACGCCTCGAGACGCTCCTTCAGGCGCACGCGATCCTGCTTGAGCACAACCCGGACACACACTTGGTGATCGCCGGAACGGACTCACCGAACGCTCCGGGATACCTCGAGCGAATGCAACGCGAGTACAGCGCAACGAACGTCACATACACCGGTTACGTGCCCGAAGATCACGTGCGTCACGTCTTCGCCAAAGCCAGCACCGTCGTCTTCCCGTACTCGAGCACCACCGGTTCGAGCGGCGTGCTGCATCAGGCCGGAGAGTTCTCACGCGGGGCGGTCCTGCCATTGATCGGTGATCTTGCCGACCTGATCACCGACGAGGGCTACCAGGCCGAATTCTTCGAGCCGGAAAACCCGGCCAGCCTCGCCGAAGCGCTCGAACGGGCGCTCGAACCGCAACGTGCGCTGGAATTGGGCATCAACAATCACGCGGCGGCCATGAACCTTCTGCTCGAGAACGTGGTTGAAAAATACATTGCCGCTTTCACCGAAATCCAAGACCTCGAGCCGCAGCAAAACCAAGCAGCGGTCTCGGTTCCCGATTCTCGTGGCACGTGGGACGAAGTCATCACCCGATACCTGAAGCAGCAACAGGCAGCACTGCCGGTTCACTTGAGGTCGAATCCAGAAGTGATCGAATCCAGAATTGCGAAAGGAGGCCACAATGGACATTCGCGTTAACAAAACCGTAGGCCGTGACGAAACCCGAATAGCCCTGCACGGGCGTTTCGACGCGCACGAAGTTGAGCATTTCACCCAAGTCACCAAGGCGATCCACAACCACCTTTGCCTTGACTTGGAGGGCGTGCCATTCATCGACTCGAGCGGACTCTCGGCGCTCGTGGCACTGTACCGGCACTGCGGACGGCGTGGCCTGCGCTTGCGCATCGTGCGATTGCAAGATCCGGTCTGGTTGATCCTCGAGATCACCCGCCTGCTGCCGGTGCTGCCGATCGAACAAGACACCGAATACTTGCGCAATCCGGGACAACTCGTATGAACACGAGCAATGAGAACCAACACGACCTCGAGTTCCACGCCGCCTACGAGCACGGTCATTACCGCATCGACGAACGCGAGGTCATCACCCGACTCTGGCAAACCGTGGTCGCGCAGCAACCCAGCGATCAGGCCCTGAGCAAAGGCTACCGCTGGCGCACCACCACCTACGCCACGCAACGCATCGGCGGTGATGTGGTGCTGATCGAACACCCCTGGCTGCTCCTGGCCGACATCAGCGGGCACGACCTGACCGCCGCGATGCTCGGCTGCATGTTGGTCGCCGCCAGCCGTCTGGCGCTGCATCACGGCGATGTCGTCTCGACGCTCGAGCATGCCCTGCACCACGACCTCGAACGCACCGGACGCTTTTGCACCCTGTTCGCCGCCCGTTTCACACCCGAGGGGCTGCTCGAGTACATCAACCTCGGACATCCACCGGCGCTCGTCTACCGCCATCAAACGAACAGTTTTGAACGGCTCGAGGCGAGCGCCCCGCCGCTCGGTGTGGGCCGTGGTCAGCGGCAGTCACCGCAACGCACGCAGTTGATGCCCGGAGACCAACTGATCGTTTATTCGGACGGCATCACCGAGGCGCAACACCCGCAAATGCACGACTGTTTCTTCGGCGAACGCGGCCTGATGCACGCCATTCAGGGCAGCGAAAACCTCGACACGACCCTGGCGAACATTCACAACGCCCTCGAGCCTTGGATCGTGCGCGACGACGTGACGGTGGCGGTGATTCAACGGACGTGAACAGTTTTGAGTTATGAGTAGTTCAACTTTTTGCTTCTTTCACAGCACCGATTTCAGAGGGCACAGGGAGGTCATCATGAACACAGCAACCAAAATTCGACGCCACGGTTTGTCACTCAATGCAGAACTCGGCTGGCTCGGGGCGCTCAGCGAGTTTGTGCGCTTCCTGTGCACCGGCACTGAGAACATCACCCTGACCGAACTGGCAATTCACGAATTGGCGACCAATGCGATCCGTCACGGCAAAGCCAGCCGATTGCGCGTCGATTTTGAAGGCCGCGACGGGACTTGGAAACTGGTTTTAAGCGACGATGGCAGATGCTTCGATCCGATGGCCCGAGTGCCACGCGCTTTTCATGGCTTGCGCGAACACGGCTATGGCATCGGCATCCTGCACCAAGTGCTTGAGCGCGATCAGGCGTTGCAATTCGTTTACCGGCGTTTGGGGGCCTGGAATTACCTCGAGTTTTACTTTCGGGAACAGCCGATGATGCCCAGGCCAGCGCCACAGGCCAGCGTGGATGTGTTCGGCTGGTTGTAAGCAACTTTCACACAATCAAGCTCGAGCCATCAATCCCTACTAGTGCAAGACCACGGTGATTTTGAGTGGTTTTCTCAAAATCACCCGACCAACGGGAGCAGTGTCCAGTGCAGCGCCAACGGATTTCGGAGGATACGAAGTAATACGTAGAAATCAAGGTGGCGGTGCACTAGTGCCGTGCGGTCTAAGTTTTCCACCTATTTCCGCTTCGCTTCTTGATCCCAATCATGCACCTTCGGGCAGGATCGCTCCAATCGGTTCCAAACTCGTCCGACACGTCACTTTTGGTCACTCGCTCTGCTCGAGAAATGCTCAGGCACTTCTGCCACTTTCCACCAGGCTTGAGCCAATTCTCGGGCCGTACCCATCAGACCATCAACCGAGGCCATGATTCCCCCCCAACCCGCAATCGACATCGACCACGATCCACGCGACAACCAGAGCCCACTCGACGACTGGCTCGAGTCTGTCACGCCCGGAACGAACCTCGCGCCGCCACGCCTGACCGAATCGCCACAGGTTGAAGCGGTGGGATTGCGCTTGCTGGCGCTCGCGCTGGTGCTGCTGGTCT
>JANOWZ010000181.1:0-1890 GCA_031418155.1 Deinococcales bacterium | reverse complement strand
TGTCAAACGCGATGATCTGTGATGCACCTGCGGCTCGAGCGAGCGCAATTGCGGCCAGTCCAATCGGGCCGCCACCGAAGACCGCAACGTCGTTACCAGGCTTCCAAGTGTTCAAACGGTTGAACATCGCGTGATAGGCGACACCAGTCGGTTCGACCATCGCGCCGAGGATCAGTGCCTCGTTTTCATCACCGATGCGTTCGGCGATCTCGCTGATTTTGTAAACGAATTTCGCTTTGACCGCGATCCGTTCCGCCATCGCCCCAGGCGTTGTGAATCCGAGTTCCTCGATGCGATTACAGTGATTCACCAACCCGCGACGGCATGAATCGCACGTGCCGCACCAATGGACCTCTTCACTCGTGACCAGATCGCCAACCTCGAGATCACGCACGTCACGGCCCACTTCAACAATTCGTCCGCTGAATTCATGCCCGAGCGTGTTTGGGAAGGCCGTCAAGCCTGGATAGAGCATGTAACCGTCGCTGCCGGATTCGTACATGTGCATGTCCGAGCCGCAAATTCCAACGGCACTGACGACAATCATGACTTGATCGGGCGCGAGAACCGGATCGGCTATTCTTGCATACTCGAGCCGAGGATTGTGCCAGACCATCGATCCGGTGGTGACGATGCGCGTCTCGAGTTCTCGGGCGGAAATGGCGTATTCGGGTTTTGGTTTCCAATCGGCGAGCAGACGAAGTGCGTTCATGGGTTCTCCTGGATTGAGTCTGTGAATGATCGTGACCGGTTGCCCTTATGATATACGCGACCTCGAGCGAATCCTGCGCGATCACGTGAGACATTTACACGCAACTCGAGAAGGAGTTATTCATGCTGCGCGGCATCATCCCGATTTTGTTGGTTCCCTTCGATGCCAATGGCAACATTGACGAAATCAGTTTGCGCCGCGTGGTGCGTTTTGAACTCGAGGCTGGCGTGCATGGCATTGGCATCAATGGCTTCGCATCCGAGGCGTACAAATTGACCGATGCCGAACGCGAACGCACCGTGCAGATCGTGGCGGACGAGGTTGCGGGCAGTGTGCCGTTGGTGATCGGAATCGCTCCGGGCAGCACGCGAGCGGCACAGCATCAGGCTCGAGAATTTGCGAAGTTCAATCCGGTGGCGTACATGGTTTTGCCACCCGCAACGTTTGACAATGGTCCTCGAGCCTTGGTCGATCATTACGTGAGGCTCGGCGAGGTTCTGGATGCGCCAGTCATGGTGCAGCAATCGCCGCACATTCCAATGTACTCGCACTGCTTGCTTGGGGCCGAACACTTGGCGGAGATGGCGAATCGCTCGAGCAACATTCTGTATTTCAAGATTGAGGGTGATGGTGCTCCGGCACGGATGGCGGCACTCAAACCGTTGCTGCCAGATCATGCGGGCATGTTCGGTGGTGTTGGCGGCATCACCTTTTTGCAAGAACTGAACATCGATGTGCTCGGCGTGATTCCTGGTGTGGGCTTCAACGAGATTTTCTTGCAGGCGTGGCAAGCTTGGAACGAAAACAAGCTCGAGCAAGTCCAAGGAATCCTGACGCATTACAATCCGTTGGTGAATGTCGTCTCGAGTCCGGGCCACGAGTTTTCGCTTCATGCCCGCAAGCGATTGCTGAAAAGAATCGGTGTGATCGCGGACGATCACGTGCGATCACCAACTTGCGAAACGAACGAACAGGCTTTGCAGAACGTGCTCGGGGTGGCGGATCAATTCTCGTTGCGGGTCTCTCAGAAAGAGGGCTGAAATGAAATCAACTTTTGGTATTGCCGTACTCGGCGCGGGACGCATGGGGCAAGAACACGCCCGCAATCTTCTGGGAATTCCGAATGCTCGAATCGTCGCGGTCGCCGATCCGATTCAGGCGGCTCGAGACAGGACGCA
>JANOWZ010000180.1:0-7599 GCA_031418155.1 Deinococcales bacterium | reverse complement strand
TTGGGCTGGGTGTTTGCCAGTTCGGGTGAAGCTGGTCAGAAATTGACGTTGCTCGTCGGTCAGGGTGACAGTGTGTTGTTTCACCAGGGCAGGATATCGCTGATTGCTTTACCAGATACAAAACGTGTGACGATCCACTAGACTCGAGCCATTTGAGGAGATCAAACTCCTTCGCTGAGCACACGCTGAGCGTGCTCTCAGCCGGTTGGTGTTTGGTTCGGTCATGATGCACTGATGTCACGCCTTAAACTTCCAACCCTTGCCTCGCTGGTGCTGCTGGTCAGCAACCTGATTGTCACGCCCACCCGAGTCACCGCCCAAACTCCGGCACCGTTCGAGCCGCCCGCCCTGACTGCTCGAGGTGCGTACCGTGTCGGCGTGCAAACCTTGAACGTCACGGATGAGGCTCACAAGCGCACGCTCAAACTCGAGGTTTGGTATCCGGCCATCCTTGAGGCCGAGCAGGAGAGAACCGAGTACCGTGCGCAGGTTGGCAAAACAAAGTACGTGCTGACTGGACGCGCAGGCCGAGACGCGCCTATCCTCGAGTCGATCAAGCCGTTCCCGTTGCTGATCTTTAGTCATGGTCAACCGGACGACCGCATTCAAACCGCGTACCTGCTCGAGCACCTCGCCTCGCAGGGTTTTGTGGTCGCAGCGATAGACCACACCGGTTCGACAAACGCCGATGTCACACCGCTCGCTTATACAGACAGCCTGGTGTACCGCCCACGGGACATCCTGTTTGTGATGACTGAGGTTCCCAAACGTTTTGCCAACTCCAATCCGAACAACATCGGCCTGATCGGGTACAGCTACGGTGGTTACTCGAGCTTGAATGTGGCTGGGATCGGCCTGGACTCGAATCACACGCGAAGCTATTGTGCCGGACTGCCCGCCGCGTTTTTTCCCTGTGCGATGCTGCCATTTCTGCCCGGACTCGAAAGCGTGCGAGGTTCAAGCGTGATCAAACCCGACCCTCGGGTCAAGGCCGTGTTTGTGATGGCCCCTTACGGCGGCCTGTGGATGTCCGAATCGCAACTTGGGGCGATGCGCCTGCCATTGTTCATCGGTGCAGGCAGCGAGGACGATGTGGCCGTGCCATCGCGGGATGCGTTGATGATGTACGCCAAATCTGGCTCGAGCCCAAAATACCTTCTGACGCTCGAGGGCGCGAGGCATCACCCGTGGGTCGTCTGTCCACCCGAAGTGATCGGCACAGCGGACGAGCACAATTGCCGTGAAACCGTTTGGAATCGCACTCGGGCGCACGCCTTGACGCAGCATTTTGCCACCGCGTTTTTCAAACGCTTCCTGAAATCGCAAAGCGAGTTTGAACCGTACTTGACACCGGATGTGCTCGGCGTGCCCGACAAAACAGGTTTCAGGTTCGAGGCGCAAAACCAGCCGAAGTAAAGCCTCGAGCCCGAGATGATGGATCGTGTCTGTAGCCCAAGTCCTGTGATTGAGGCATGATGGCGGTATGGTCAGAGTATGCAAACACGAATGCTGGGATTGCTGTGCGTCATCTGCCTCATCGCGGTCGGAAGCCTCATGACTGAAGCCACCTCGATTGGGGCCACCTCGACCGAAGTCACCCCAAGTGCGCGAGGCATCTACCGTGTCGGCGTGCGCACCGTCAAGCTCAACGATGCAAGCCGCAACCGGCCATTGACGCTCGAGGTTTGGTATCCGGCAAAACTCGAGGCGAACCAAGAAAAAAGCGTTTATAAATCGACCGTCGGCAACACCCCGTACAGCGTTCAGGCCCGAGCGGGACGTGACGCGCCAATGCTTGAGAGCGCACAGAAATTTCCGCTGATCGTTTACTCGCACGGACAACCCGGTTCGAGGATGCAGGCGCATTACCTGCTCGAACACTTGGCCTCGCAAGGGTACGTGATCGCGGCCTTGGATCACACACAGAGCACCTATGCCGATGTCACGCAGGACAGTTACGCGACCGGACTGGTCAATCGACCGTTGGACATCCTGTTCGCGGCCAGCGAAATTCCCAAACAATTCCCTGGCAGTGATGCGAACAACGTGGGTTTGATTGGCTACAGCTATGGCGGGTACTCGAGCTTGAACGCCGCCGGAATCGGATTGGACAGCGCGAACCTCGCCGCGTACTGCAAACGCAGCAACAACGAAGGCCCCTGCTTTCTGCAATCGTTTTTCGAGCCGCTCGAGCAGGTACGAGGCGCAAAAGTGGTCAAAGCCGATCCACGCATCAAGGCCGTCTTCGTGATGGCCCCCTACGGCATCCCGTGGTTCTCGCCGCAGGCCTTCGCCGACATGCGCGTGCCGTTGTTCGTCGGTGGTGGCAGCGCCGACACGGTGGCAACCTACAAACGCGACGCGCTCGAGGCTTACACGATGTCTGGCTCGAAACACAAATACCTGCTGACGCTCGAGGCTGCCACGCACAACCCTTGGATCGTCTGTCCGCCCGACGTGAAAGTGAACGCCAAAGATTTTGAAAGGTGCAGCGAACCCGACTGGGATCACGCGAAATCACACGCGATCACACAACATTTTGCGGGAGCGTTCTTCGGACGGTTCTTGCAGAACAAACCTGAACTCGAGCAATACTTGACCCCGAAGCTCGCTGGCTTGTTGAAGAAGGATCGGGTCAAACTCGAGACGAGATAAGGCAGGGAAAGGTGAAAGGTCAAAGTAGTCAACCACTTTGACCTTTTACCTTTTCGCTTTCACCTTGCTTTAAATCAGTCCGGCCCGCAACGCCTTGACCGCCGCGTGCGTGCGGTCGCTCGCACCGAGCTTGGCGATGATCGATTGCACCATTTTCTTGACGGTCTCAGCCGATAAATGCATGGCTTTGGCAATTTCTTTGTTGGTCTTGCCACGGGCAAGCAGCACCAACGCCTCGTGTTCTCGCGGGGTCAACGCCTCGAGCGATGGGGCTTCCGGGATGCTGGCGACCTCGACCGCGCCGCGCAGCAGGTCGCTCGAGATCAGCACCTCACCGTTGGCGGCGTGACGGATGGTTTCGAGCACGTGGGAGCGCGGTGCGTCCTTCAGGAGATAACCGCTGGCTCCAGACCGCAACGCCTCGAGCACGTGGGAGCGCGTGGCGTGCATGGTCAAAATAATCACGGTCGTGGTCGGGTAGGCGGCCTTGATGCGGGCCGTCGCCTGCAAGCCGTCCATCTCGGGCATGTTGATGTCGATCAAGACAACCTGCGGTTTCAAAAACCCGACCAACTCGAGCGCCTCGAGTCCGTTGTGCGCCTCGCCAATCACGTGCAGGCTGGGATCACCATCGAGCATCGCGTGCAGACCTTCACGCACGACAGCGTGATCGTCCACAATCAGGACGCTGGTGCGCGTGGTGATTTCTGGCAGACTCGAGGGCGCTGCGGTCATTTGACCAACTCTCGGGCGGTCTGGGCGGGCAAGCGCACGCGCACGCAAGTTCCACTGCCAGGGGTGCTTTCAATCTCAAATTGACAACCGATCAACTCGGCGCGTTTTCGCATCCCCATCGTGCCGACACCGCCGCGTTCTTTGGGCCGTGCTTCCGGGTTGGGCATGAAGCCCGCGCCGTTGTCGATGATCTCCAGCACGACATCATCATCGCGCCGCTCGAGTTTGGCCGTGATCTTGCTGGCACGGGCGTGACGTTGCACGTTGGTCAGCGCCTCGCAAAAAATTCGGTACAAGGTGACAGCGACGTACTTGGGCAGCTTCAACGGCTCGAGGTGCGTTTCGATGCCCCAGGATTCCTCACGCGCAACACCTTCAAGCCGTTGCTGGATCGTGCCCTGTAAGCCCAGAATCTCGAGGTCCGGCGGGATCAGGTCGTTGATGGTTTCGCGCATCTGTCCAACCGCATCGGAGATCAAGCGCACACTGCGTTCCAGGTGCGTTTGAATGCTGTGCTCCTCGGCTTCGGGCAACGCCATCGTCGATTCGATAAACCGCATTGCCGAAACCATCGTTTGTGCCGGACCGTCATGCAGCCCGAGCGCGATGCGTTCGCGTTCGGATTCCTGGGCCAAGAGGGTGGCCTCGAGAAATTCTTGGCTGGTCTCGGCGGCATCGAGCAAATCCCGGTGCGCCTGTGCGCGAGCCAGTGAATTGCCGAACTCCGGCAGGAAGGCCCGCAGGGTGGCAAGTTCTGGCGTGTGGTTCGGTGTGGCCCAACGTACACCCAGCCTGCCCGCAAAGACTCGAGGACTGTCTGGATCGGTGTGACCATCGAAGAGCGAGAAGACCGCTCCCTGATCGCCGTCCCAGGTTTCAACGTCCATGCCGGTACGACTGGTGGCGCTCTGCGAAATCGCCTCGAGTGCCGCCTCCATTGAGGTCGAAACCGTGATCGCGTCGTTGGCAGTTTGAATGAAGCCGTCCGCTGCGCCGACGAAGGCGACCAACGCCTCGAGCGCGTGTTGCAATTCGTTCGAGCCGTACAACCCCGAATCGCTGCGGGCCGAAAGATGACGGCGAATCTCGAGCGCCTTCAAGTCGTTGATGTCGGCCAAGACCGTGCTGGCGGCCACAAAACGCCCAGCCGCATCAAACGCCCGATGTGTCGCGCCGAGCACCCATTTAAACCGCCCATCGCTGGTTAACAATCGAACCTCGAAGCGCGATTGCGCCTCGGTGTTCTCGAGCGTGGCATCCAGGACAGGCCGGAGTTTGAGCACGTCATCCGGGTGAACAAACTCGAGCACGTTCTGCCCGACGGTTTCGTTGATTTGACGGGCGGTCAGGCCGCTCCAAGCGGGGTTGGCAAAACGAATCACGCCGCTCGGGTCCGTCTCGATGATGCCATCGTTGATGCGTTCAATCACGCCACGGTACTGCTGTTCGCTGTCACGGATTTGCGTGTAAAAACTCGAGCGTTCAAGTGCCAGCCCAACATGCTCGGCGACCGCCGTTAAAGCACGAAGGTCATCGTTGGAGAGCAGGCGGTCCTCGAGCGTTTCGACGTTCAAGACACCAACAACTTTGCCCCACTCAAACAATGGCACACTCACACGGGATTTGACCCCATCGGAGCTGGAGACAAAATCGGGATCGCTGTTCGCATCCTCGAGCAGTTCGCCCTGGGCATTGACGATCACGCGGGCCTCGATGCCCATCTCGAGTGGAATCTCGCTGAAGGCGTGCGCACCACCGACGGCGTGCGCCAAGCGCAAGTGATTGGGTTCAATCGTGTAGGCGCTTACCAGGTCGTACCCAAAGCTGCTTGAGACGGCCTCGACCACCGCCCGCAAACTCGAGTCCCGTTCCAATTCACCCTCGAGTGCGGTGCGCACCCGGCCCAACAGTTCGAGCTTGCGTTTGCCACGTTCCGCCTCGAGCCGTTGCGCTTCGGCCTCTTGTTTTTGTCGTTCGGCCTCAGCGCGTTGAATGTCCGCCTCGAGTTTTTGCGCCTCGGCCTCGCCACGTTGCTTGTCCGCCTCAAGCTTCTGTGCTTCAGCCTCGAGCCGTTGCGCTTCGGCCTCCAAGAACAATTCCTTGTGACGCGCTTCGCTGGCCCGCAATGCAGTTTCGGCGGCGCGTTGCGTGGTGATGTCAATGCCGGTCGTGACAAAAAATTCTGGCAAGCCATTCGTGGTGGACAAGATCGTGTTTGAAAACGCGATCAAACGCACCTGGCCGGATTTGCTGCGCAACTCGAGTTCGATTTCGTTCGGCAGAATCCCACCTCCATCATCAAAGAAGTCACGCACGCGGCCTTGGCTTTCTCCCGGCTCGAGCAATTCCCAAAGCGCCTTGTTGCGCACCTCAGAAAATTCGTATTCGGTGATGCGTTCGCAAGAACGGTTGAACTGCACAATCTTGCCGCTACGATCCAAAACCATGACCAAACTGGCGGCGGTATCGACCACGCTGGTGATGAAATCGCGTTCGCGCTTGAGCGTCATGGCTGCTATCTTGCGTTCGGTGACATCGCGCCCAACCCAGTACAGGCGGTCGATTTTGGGGAAGGCGGTCACGCTCCAAGAAATCCAACGGCCCCAACCGCGTTCGCTGCGACCTCGGGCCTCAATGGTCAACGGCGCATCACCCAGGGAATCGCGCACGCTCGAGACGAGTTTTTTAATTTCTTCACGGTCGGATTCGGCAAAGAACGCCTCGAGTTTTTTCTTCTGCAACACCTCGAACGCCTGCGCAAACACCAACTCGGCAGCGTTGTTGGCCCGCACCACACGACCATCCAAATCCGTGACCAGGATCGCATCGTGTGTCACCTCGAGCAGGCGTTGCTCCTCGGCCTGAGCGCGTTTGAGGTCCGTGATGTCGGATTGGATGCTGACAAAATGGCTGGGTTTTCCGTCCGGGCCAAACACCGGATCGATGTTGATTTGAGTCCAGAACTCCGTACCGTCCTTGCGGTAATTGACCACCTCGGCCTGACACGGCAAACCAGAATCGATGCCGCGCCGCAGTTTGCCCAGCGCCTCACGGCTCGAGTTTGGACCCTGCAAGAATTTTGGCGTGCGCCCCAACATCTCGTGCAATTCGTACCCGGTCTGGCGGATGAACGCGGGGCTGGCATCGACGATACACTCACGCGAATCGGTCACAACAATCGCTGCGTTGGAACGGGCGAACGCCTGCGCGGTCAAACTCATCGGGCGCGAAGCATTTTGCGAAACCTCGAGTTCGATGTTCGTCATTTCCTCGAGCCACAAGAAAATCAAGCCAGCGCTGCCATCGTTGTTCGCCACGTGATCCGGTTCAAAGCGGAACGTTTCCCACGCGCCAGCCTGACCAATCCGCGCCTCGAGCTTTTGCGCCCGCCGACCACTGCCGAGCATTTCACGCATGTTCAAGGCCACCTTGACGCGATCATCCGGGTGAACGAACTCGAGGCCAGACCGTTCGCTATTCGCATCCAAATTGAAACGCGACAGCGCGGCGGGGCTCGCGCACAACATCTTCAAATCGACATCCATCAACACGAAATGCTGCGTCGAAGGAAACTCTTCCGCCTCGAACGGCACGCTCGGTTTGCTGCTGCGCGGACGCGGATTGGCCGCAAAATCCAAACCATCCAACGCCAACACGCTCGCCAGAGCATCAACGATTCGCGCCTCGTATCCCTCGCCACGCTCGAGCTTGAGTTGATACATCGCGGCGGGCACACCGACCGCACGCGCATTCCACCAGTCCGCCGTCATCGCACAAAACGCATCGATCACCGCGAACATGCGGGCAGAAAGCGGAATCATTGTTCCCTCGAGCCCACGCGGATAGCCCGTGCCGTCCCAGCGTTCGTGATGCGAACCGATCAATTCCAAAGCACCCTGAGGCAACCCCGGAATGTTCGCCGCGAACTCGAGCCCCATGCTCGCATGACGGCGCATGACCGCCCACTCGTTCGGCTCGAGCGGTCCAGTTTCGGTGGCGATGTGAATCGGCACGCCAAACTTACCCAGATCGTGCAGCAACGCACCGAGGCGCACGTCACGCAATTCAGCTTCGGAAAGCTCGAGTTCTTGCGCCAGGCGTTCTACCAGACCGACCACGCGATCCGTGTGACCAATCGGTTCCAGGCCACGCAATTCCAGAGCGACCCCGAGAGAGCGGGCGATGCGTTCGGTCAGTTCAGGGGAATAC
>JANOWZ010000179.1:0-8221 GCA_031418155.1 Deinococcales bacterium | reverse complement strand
AGGCCCTGCGTGAAGGTGATGGTCGAACCGGAAATGCCGGGATAGCCGACCATCGTGATCGCATCGCCAGGAATCAAATCGTTGGAATTACCGACCGGCATGGCCGTAAAGCGGGTGTTCGAGGGAATCTTGTTGCCCTTGTTGTCCAGGTTGATCTTGATGACCGCCAAGTCATACGTCGGATCGGTGGCGACAATCTGCGCGATGTTTTTGAAGACCGGTGGTTGATCTGGGAATTCCGTAAACAAAATCGCGTGGTTCTTGTAAATCTGTCGCGTTTCCGTATCACCAACGACGTGAAAGTTCGTGAGGATGTACCCGGATTCGGAGATGATCGTGCCAGATCCGCTCCAACCGACCGGTTCGCCATCGTCTTTGAGCGGAATGACCTGCACGACCGCTTTGAGGATTTTCTGACGGATCTCTCGAGGGAGCGCCTGAGCGTTCGCCTGGGCGGGGATCAGCCAAGCAAGCAGCGTCAGCATGACCAGGATGGCCCGAGCAGTGATGACTCGAGCGTTTGCGGAAGTGATGGTTGTCCTCATCGTTTCTCCCCTTGCGCGAACCGTGCTTGGTTTCGCGTTGACTTGATGAACCTTGACTGATTCACCGAAGCTTTTGATGGTTTTATTATGCGGTGACAGCGTGACAATTGGCGTGACACTTTCGCATCAAACCTGTGAAGTAAGTTGTGCTTTTTCCCGGTTCTTGAAGCCTGAATTGGGTTTGCATCTTGCCCTCGAGCGTAGCCGCAGAAGATCAAAGTAACTTGAAACCCGACAAGCCTTTGGTCTGGGATGAAGAATCTAAAGCGGCATGGTTCGGCCCGCCTGAAGCAGTTCGGCAGCCTCGAGCACGGTTTTCGGATCGAGCGCCCCTTTGAACCAAACGATCTGATCCTCGAGCCCTTCAAGGTTCGCGCCAGATTCGCCGATGTTCAATTTTTGCGAAACGGCAATCACAATGTCGCGGCGGTTGGATCGGCGTAGCTTGTCGAACTTACGGCGCAGGTAATCGGCTCGCCAGAAACCAACAATCTCGAGCAGCACAGCACGACCATCCGCATGAACCAAACGGAAATCTGGGATCATGACCGTGCCACCCAAATCCACCAAATCCACTTCACGCTCGAGGGTCCAATCGGTTTTGGTTTTCTCAAACCGTTCTGCAAAACTGTGCTCAAGGATCGAATCGAAGACTTTGCCTCTGGCGTAATGGCTTTTGAGTGGCGTGCTCGAGTCCAGGGTGAAGTGCGCCTCGGGCGGTTGGGACTGATCCGCGAATTGCACTCGAGGGTGAATCAGCGCGTCCAAACTCCACTTGCTGGCGTGCAGCATCGCGGGCAAAAACTTGGCGAACTGAATCCCGTACCGCATCGAGGGTTTGAACAGGCTGGCCGGACCATCCAAAAAGATGCTGTACCCGGCATCGACATCGCCGGTGATTCGGTGCATCAGGCCAAAGAGTTTCAGATAGCGAAACAACAGCTTGTACTCGCCGGGATCGTTGCGGTGCGCGGTGATCACCAACTCGCTCGAGCGATACAAAACGCCTTGGGCTTGCGCGAGGTTATAGCGCTCGAGCAGCCATTGCGCCTCGACCGGTTCAAAGGCGACGAGTTGATTCTCTTTCAGATCGGCATACAGGCTGGCCTCGAGTTCCGCACCGGAAATGGGTCGCTCGAGTTCGACAGTTAAATCCAACGCGAGGTCATCAAGCAGGTTCACGCCCGTCTCGAGGTTGGGTCGCACGCGGGCAGAGGCGGCAAAAACACGATCACGCAAGAGTTCAGGTTCGAGGATGCTTTGGGTTTGAAACTCGCAACGTTCGCTGTACAAAAGATGCGCGAGGCCACGCCGGACGCGGTAATCGGTGCCTTCGCCCTCATCGGCCCGCAATGCCTCGTCCAATTCGCCACGCCTGCGTCCATCGTGGGCTTTGAACAACTCAATCACGGTGTTCGCCCGCTCGAGGTCCGGTTTACCAAAACCCAAGGCTCGAGGGACGATCACGCCCGCCTCGATTCGGTAGATCAAGAGTTCGGAAGTCAGCATTTACGTGATCGGCAACGCGGCCAGAATTGGCTCGAGTTTGTGATGATCCGATTGCCAGTGTGCTTCATCTCGAGGACCGCATTCGGTCAGGGCGCAACCAATGACCTTGAATTCTGATCGCAACTTCTCGAGCAAATTCACGACGGTTTGAATGCTCAAACCATCCGGCGTGGGAAAGCGTGTGAAATCAATTTCGGACGGATCGAAGGCATCAAAATCCAGGTGAATGTACAGGCTCGAGAATCCACCGTTTCGCAAATGCTCGAGCACACCAAGCGCGTCTTCGCTCGAGAATCGCTTGATGTTTTTGGATGCCACAAACTCGGATTCTGGTGCATCCAAATCTCGAGCACCAATCAAAATCACTTGATCCACCGTGATCGCTTTGAAGGTCAACTCGAGCATGTCTGCATCACCATCACCGAGCGCACTGCGCAAAACCATGCCGTGAAAATGCTTGCTCGGACTCGAGGCGGGCGTGTTGAGGTCGCCATGCGCATCCAGCCAAACAACGGCAAGTTTTTCAGTTCGTGCATTCAAGTACGTGATCGGCAGCAAGCTCACACCGCAATCCCCACCGAGCACGAACAAACGTTCCGGTTGCGCCACCTCGAGCATGGATCGTAAGGAACGCAAATGCTCGAGCAAATCTGATTTTCCTTTGACCTCATCGGTGATCGTCACCTCAAGATTATTTTGGATCGCCACCATTTGAAATTTCGCTCGAGGTTCGAGCATTTCGTGCAACCGCTTCGTCCCCAATTGAATGTGCTCGAGGTTCGCCCCGGCCTGCCATTGCCCAAAGAAGACGTTCATGCCTTCCATCGTAACTCGAGTCAGGCTTTGAGACCGACCCGCTCGAGGGCTCGAGCCACCAGTTTTGCTGCCGTTCCAGGTTGTGGCATGGTCGCGTTCAAGCGTGCTCGCATTCGAGTAAGTTCATCAGGATGCTCAAGCAATTTCTGCGCGTGACTGGCAATCAATTCTGGTGTGACATCACCACGCAACTCGAGTTGGATCGCTTCATCGGCAATCATGTTGGGCAGGCTGACATGTTTGAAACGTGAGAGGAAAATTTCGACCAAACGGCGTTTGATGCGTGGGCCAAAGATCGGGATGTGCTCGAGATAACGCAACGGATTTTCAATCGGGATCAATTCAGATTTTTGCAACGGCAGTGCGACGATGCTCGGGCAGCCAGCGATGCCAAGCTCGAGCGTATTGGTGCCGGGAATGGTCAGGGCAAGATCGCACATTTTCATCAGCGCATACCGGTCTGCTTCATCCGCAACGTGAATCCGAGTTCCGTTCGGCGTGACCAAAAAATCTGCCTCGAGTCGAGTCTGCACGCCACCAACGTCCAAGATTTTTTTTCCAGACCGTGCCACCTCGAGCATGGCTTCGGTTAGTAACCTCGAGCGCGGCCAGTGAAACCGAATTGGACCGGGAATCTTTTGCGCAATTTGTTCTGCGGCGGCAGCAAACACCCCGAGCATGTGCTCAACCTCGAACTTTCTCGAGCCCGGCATGATCAGTACGTCCAAACCCGGAAGTTTCGGCGCGGGCGTTTGAAACGCGAGCGCATCCGCCGTTAAATTTCCAATGTTCTCGAGCTTGTCGTGCGGCCCAGATTTTCGTGCCCTCTCGAGCGTGCGGGCATCATGAACAAACAATTTTTCCAGCCCATCCTTCCAGTACGGCTCGAACGAGTACCGCCACGCTGGGTAAGCCAGCCTCGAGCCGATCCTTCCGGGGAAACTGACATCGCCACCAAGTCCAATCACCAGGCCATTTGGCCTCTTGGCGAAAGCCCCAGGTTTCGGCCCGCCCGCGATGTACGCCAGCGATTCGGTCACACTCGAGATCGCATCGAAACCCAAACCTCGAGCGATGCGTTCCTCATGACCCGACGCGAATGGGCACGGCAGCAACCCGAGCGAAACACGCACCTCCGGCGCTTGGGCGCGGAGTTCGCGCAGCATCGGCCCGGCCCAGGTGTACAACTCGCCGGGACCGTTGGAGAGCAGCACAATCTCGGTGTCTTGAGTCTTAAGTTCTGAGTTCTGAGTCAAAAGCAAAACCCCTTCAGCATCTCAAACTCGAGCCCGTGACCTGTAACCCGTGACTTTCATTCAATCTTTCCCGGCAAACCCGGACAAACCACGGCTGCTCGAGGTTCGCACAAACTCGAGAAAACTGGCCAAATGCACAGATGTTTTCGCAGGTTCATCGAAACGCTCGAGGGATTCGCCGTGGCGCAAGGCCCGGAACGCCTCGCCGAGCAAGCGGTAATCCTGACCGCCGACACCGCGACGACGCAAGCCAATCGTGTTCAGGCTGTAATGCTGCACCGGATGCCCATCGGCGAGGCTGTACGGCAGCACGTCTCGAGCAATTTTGCTGGCCATGCCGACCATCGCGTAAGACCCGATCCGGCAGAATTGATGCACGCTGACGCTCGCGCCGAAGGTCACGAAATCACCGACGATCACATGGCCCGCCATCTGCATGCCATTCGGGATGATGACGTGATTGCCGATGAAGCAATCGTGCGTGACATGCACGTAAACCATGAACAAGTTGTCGCTGCCGATCCGGGTCAGGCTGCCACCGCCCGCTGTGCCACGGTTGACTGTCACGAACTCCTTGAAGACGTTGCGATCACCAATCTCGAGGTACGAGATTTCGCCCTTGTACTTCATGTCCATCGGTTCTCCACCGAGCACCGCGTAAGGCCCGAAATGATTGTCGCGGCCTACCGTGGTGTAGCGCTTGATGATCGTTCCAGGCTCGAGGATGGTGCCCGCCCCAATGTGGACTTGATCTTCGATGATGCAGTATGGGCCAACGTGCACGCCCGGCTCGAGGATGGCGGTTGGGTCGATGATCGCGCTGGGATGGATGGTCGTGGGAGCGGAAACGCTCATGCGCGAGATTCTAACCCTGGAAGTGAAAGTTTCAGGCGAAGATCGGGAGAAAGGCAAAAGCCCAAGCCAAAACTGGACTCGAGCCTGTTGGGATTTGCGGATTGCTGGTCGTTCAGATCATGCTTTGGGCTTCAACGTAATTGCGCAGGGCTGGAATGTCGATCTCGTACTGACCTCGAGTGCCCTCAACCAGGCCGAGGTCACGCAGTTCACCCAGGGCGTTCGTGACGGTGACACGGGTGCTGCCAACGAACGCGGCCAGTTCCTCATGCGTTAAATCGAGCTTCAATTGGGCTTTTGCGGTGGCTTTATCCCCGAAACGCTCGGCGAAGGCCAACAGTGCGCCACCGACTCGGGCGGAAACCGGTGAGGTCATCGCTTCGAGCTGCCCCTCGAGTTCCTGGACTCGGGCGGCCAGCACTCGGGCCAACGCCAGCGGGATATTCGGGGCTTTTTGCGACAACTCGAGCACTTTGTCCAAGCAGACTGGGCTCGCCATGACCGGATCGGTCAGTGCAACCGCGTCCGATGTGTGCCGCTCGAGGCCCGACAAAAACGATTCACCAAAGAAATCCCCTGGCCCGAGCACGGACAGGATGCGTTCGCCACCGTCGATGGTCGGCACGGTGATCTTCACTTTCCCCTCGAGCACGATGTAGAGATCATCCGCCCGATCCTGATAACGGTAGATCGCCGCGCCCTTCTTGAATTTCCGGGGCGGACAGATGCGCTCGAGCGCGATGCGTTCTTCTGGTGCGAGGTATTGAAGCAGTTGTTGGTTGGTCGCAATCACCGGCATGGGTTCAGTATACGTTTTGAACTGCGTTTCCGCGCGATAAGTCTCGCAATTGGCCGAATCTCAGAAGTCGGAACTTGGCCACATCAAGGTTTCGACATAAAACCGATCATGGGATCAGCGTTTCTTCTTCGAGATGCGAACCTCTGGGTATTGCCCGATGATCAAATCTCGGGCGTAACTGCCGAGCGAACTCGAGCCGATCAAACGGGTGTATTCGAGTTCTGGGACCTTCAAATACTGCCAGATTGCGCCATCTTTGAATTCCATCTCGAGGGTTTGCATGGCTGGGTCGTAACCGACACTGGCGAGCATGCTTCTTGATCCCAAACATGCACCTTAGGGGCGGGATCGCTCGAATCGACTGATTTGCGTTCGATTCGGACCTCCGTTATCAATTGGTAAGCCTCATACTTCGTCCATCACTGCCAAAAATGCCACCACCACCGTCGGATCAAACTGTGAACCCGCCTTGCTTTGAATCTCCTCGAGCGCTGCCCGACGGGTCCAGGCGGTCTTGTACGGACGTTCATTGGTCAACGCATCAAACACGTCGGCGACCGAGACGATCCGTCCCTCGAGCGGAATGTTTTCACCCACCAATTTGTTTGGGTAGCCGTTGCCATCCCAGCGCTCATGGTGCGAACCGGCAATGGATTCGGCCATTTGAATCAATGGCGAATGCCCACCAGACAGGATGCCCGCACCGATCTCGGCGTGTGATTTCATCAACTCAAATTCTGGTGGCGTGAACTTGCCAGGTTTGAGCAAAACCGTGTCAGGAATGCCAATCTTGCCGACATCATGCAGGCGGGCCGCCAATTTCAGCAGCGCCACCTGAGGCGCATCCCAACCAAGTTTCGCTGCGATTCGGGCGCTCATCTGACCGACCCGGAACGTGTGTTGCCCCGTCTCATCGTCACGGTATTCGGCGGCGGTGGCGAGACGTTCAAGCATCTCGAGTTGCGCCTGCTCCAGGGCCTCAGTACGTTCGAGGACACGCTGCTCAAGGCTGGCATTCAGTTGGGCCACCAGTTCGGATTGCTTGCGGTACGTTGCAGCCTCACGCTGAGCCTTCTCGGTTTCAAATTCAATCGTTAACACCCGAGAACGACGGTCACTGTTTTCATTGAACAACTCTTGCTGCAAGCGCAGGTGTTCTTTTAAATGCTCAAGCGCCAAATCTGATTGCAGGATGGATTCATGGGTTTCTGACAACAACAAATGAATCTGGCTGCTGTGTCGTTTAAACATGGCCCGCTGACTCAACTCGAAGGCCTGTTCTAAGGCATTCACCGCTCGAGGGTGCTCTTTCCGGGCATGATGGGCTTTGCCCAGACCGATCAGCGATTCGACCTGCGTTTCGATATCCTCACTCTGCTGGCTGAGTTGGTAGGCCCGGTTGAAGCCTTCAACGGCAGGACTGGGGTTGTTGCGCCGCAAGTGAATCTCGGAGAGTTGCAGGGTGGCAAGCCCCAAATGTCGGATCAAACCAGCCTCTGCAGCCAAGTGGCGCACCTCGATCAGTTCGTGTTCTGCCTCTTCTAGCCGCTCGAGGGCCAGGTAAGCGAAGGCGATATTAATGCGTCCCAAGATCACGTTACCGAAGTGATGGTCAGCGGCATCCAAGGCCCGCAAGAAATGCTCGAGCGCTTCGACGTTGCGATCCAAAGCTTGCAGGGCGTTGCCGATGTTGGTCAGGCAGTAAAATCGTAACCCATCGTCGGTTGGAATATCTTCAAGCTTGCGGTGACATCGAAACAGGAACTCGAGTGCCCGCACCGGCTCGCCCAGGGTGGTGTACACAATGCCGAGGTTGTTGAGGATGTTGGCCTCACCGACCGGGTCGGCTTGCAACTCTTGCAATGCCAAGGCTTGCAGCAAGAGTTGCAGCGCACGATCCGTTTGACCATTGCGAGAACAGCAGCTTGCCATCAGGCTGAGCGCTTTGGCCTCGAGCGTCACCTGCCCCCATGTTTGCGCCATCTGAATGGCCCGATCCAGGTGTGGTTGTGCCAACTCGGTGCGGCCCAGATCCCGAATCGTTCGGGCCGTGTCGATCAGCACTTCGATCAGGTGGACCATATCGCAACCATTATGCTCGAGTGCAGCGGCAGCACGTTTGAGGTGTTCGAGGGAAGCCTCGAGTATGCTCAGGCGATACAGGCATTGTCCAACAAGATGCTCGGCGCGGGCCAACTGCGGGTGCTGGCACGATTGCGCCAGGCTGAGTGCTTCCTGAGCAAGCTCGAGCGCTTTGGCGGGATCGTTGAACAGTGCATCCTGTGCTTGTCGGTGCAGATCATCAAACATTGAACTTTGTTGATCCAGATCCAGGTGCATTGCCGCACTCTAGATAGAAAAACGCGATTCTCATGGTCAAAAAACGCTTTTGGTATTGTCTGCACTGACTTCAAATAATTTGCGTGAAGGTTTGTTCAATA
>JANOWZ010000178.1:0-2057 GCA_031418155.1 Deinococcales bacterium | reverse complement strand
ATGAGCGAGTCGCTCGAGTCTAAAGTCGTGCTTCTTGACCATAAGATGCACCTGACGGGCATGGTCGTTGGACGCACTCGAGATGGCGAGAAGCTCAAGAAACCCGTTGCCTGGTCTGCTGCATCATGGTGATCGCGGGGTTCAATACTCGGCTGGGGCGCACGGTTTGGCACTCGAGAAATTTGGTGCAATCTCGAGCATGAGTCGTAAAGGGAATTGTTGGGATAACGCTGTTTCAGAGCGACCCAAGCCCGAAGGTGCTGGTGTAGGGTCAAGAAGAGTGCTTTTGCAACGTTGAAATGCGAGCTTGACCTCGAGCGTGCGATTGGATCTTGGGCCGAAACTCGAGCGATTGTTTTCGAGTGGATTGAAGTTTGGTACAACCGTGAACGTCATGCGATAGCGTGTGTTACACGATGTCACTCGAGTCTTGGCTTTTTAGCACTGGCGGTGTTTGAGGCGAGGCATCTCACCCTGTTCTAAACCTCCACAGAAACTTTGCATTTCAATAGTCTGGAACAGTTTCAGCAGTTGTGCCCACAACGTCAACATCGTTTTCTCGAGGTGGCAGTAATTAAAGCAAGGTCAAGGCTTGCGGTGACATGACACAAATTCGATTCGCATGAAGCACGAGATAAACTCAGATT
The DNA here is from genome assembly GCA_031418155.1 of Deinococcales bacterium. GTDB lineage: Bacteria > Deinococcota > Deinococci > Deinococcales > JAAFIG01 > JANOWZ01. The sequence continues at coordinate 1,410 of JANOWZ010000178.1, read as the reverse complement.
TCAACACTTCTCGTACTCGTCAGGATGTTTCGATATTTGCGTACCGGATTTCTGGTTCGCAAAATGTTTCCGGACTATTGACAATTCATATCCTCATAAAATCGGTCAGGCCCTCAGGACCAACGCCTCAAAAATCCTGGGGTTTCCGGTGCAAGAGTTGACCTCGAGTGGTGTCGCCAACGAACTTGCCATCTTGCACGGCAATCTGGCCGCGCACGGTGACAACTCTGGGTTTGCCGTCGATTTCGAAGCCTTCAAAGCCGCTGTAATCGTTGTTTCCAGATTGGGTTTTGCTTGAGATGGTGCCGCGATAGGTTGGGTCGTAAATTACGAGGTCTGCGTCTGAACCGACGGCAATCGTGCCTTTGCGTGGGAACAGGCCGAAAATCTTGGCGGCTTGTGTGCTTGCTGCATTGACGAAGCGATGGATGTTCAGGTTTCCTCGAGACACGCCATAGGTGTAGAGCATGTTTACGCGGTCTTCAATGGCTGGAATGCCGTTGGGAATCTTGGTGAAGTCGCCCTCACCCATGGCCTTTTGTCCAACATCGAACGGGCAGTGATCGGTGCCAACAGTGTCGATGAAACCCTGCTCGAGTGCGGCCCAGAGTGGTTTGTGATTGCTCTTGTCGCGCAGTGGCGGGCTCATGACGTGCTTCATGCCTTCGACACCGGGGCGTTCGGCGTAGGTTTTGTCGAGGATGAAATGGGGGATCACGGTTTCAATGGTCAGTTTCACGCCTCGAGATTTTGCGGCCATTGCCATCTCGAGCGATTTGGCGTTTGAAAGATGAACCACGTAGCCAGTCGCGCCAGTGTTCTCGAGGAAGGTGGCGAAACGGTTCGTGCCTTCAGCCTCGACGCTTTCGGGTCTCGAGGGTTCGTGCCATTCCGGGCCGGTCTTGCCTTCGCTCAAGAGTTTCGTTTGCAATTGCGAGACGAGTTCGGCGTTCTCGCAGTGCGCGGTCACGATCACGCCCAATTCCTTGGCGAGCATCATCGTTTGGTACAACTCGCCATCCTCAACGCCGAAGAAATTCTTGTAACTCAAAAACACTTTGAAACTCGTGATGCCATCCTTGACGATCTCGCGCAATTGCGCTTCGGTGTTCGCATCGAACTTCGTGACCGACATGTGGAAGGTGTAATCGCAGGCGCTATGACCCTCGGCGCGAGATTTCCAGAGCTTGTACCCCTCGAGCGCGTCATCGTTGCGGCTTGGGCAGCACATCTCGATGTACGTGGTCGTGCCACCCATCAGCGCGGCCTTGCTGCCGGTTTCGTGCGTGTCCTTGGCGAAGGTCGCCATGAACGGTAGGTAAATGTGAACGTGTGGGTCAATGAACCCCGGAAAGACGTACTTGCCACTCGCATCGACCGTGGGCGTGCCAGCGGGAACCTCGAGATTGA
>JANOWZ010000177.1:0-1960 GCA_031418155.1 Deinococcales bacterium | reverse complement strand
TCGGCGTGCCAACCCGACCGATGGGTGTGCTCAGCATCGATTGCCGCCTCGAGCGAGTCCTGGATTTGACCGACCCGAACGTGCAAGAGGCACTCGGCACGAACCCGCAAGAACTGAGTGGTAGCTGGTTGGTCATGCAGCGCAGCAAGCAAACACCGCCAACACAACGCCTTGGACGTGCCATACACGCGCTCGAGAGCATCGAAGCATTCTGGGTTCCAAGTGCTCAAGCGATGGGAGCACGGAATTTGGTGGTGTTACCCACGCGATTGCAAGTTGGCTTGAGTCGGGTGCGGGTATATGACCCGGATGGGATTTTTGAGGCTGTACTGCCATAACACTCAAGATGGGATGCCTTCACAATTCACGAGGACATCCCACTGTTCAAACTGTTCGCGTTTTACCTCGAGCACAAACTTGAATTACAGGCGTGGCACGCTCAGCCCACCGTCAACATGAATCACTTCGCCGACGCTGAAACCCAAATCACCGCTCGACAGCACCGCCACGGCTCGCCCGACATCTTCAGCCTCGCCCCATCGTGGCATCGGTGTTAAACCCTCAGCGATCAAACGGTCGTATTTGTCTTTCGCCACCGCCGTCATCTCGGTGCGGATCACGCCGGGTCGCACCTCGAACACCCCAATGCCGTGCGGTGCGAGCCTGACCGCGAACAGTTTGACCATCATCGAGAGGCTTGCTTTGGAGATGTTGTACTCGGCCCGGTCAATTGAAACGCCAAGCGCGTTGAAGCTCGAGATCGTGATGATGGTTCGTGGTGGATCGTTCACTTCTCGGGTTTCTTTGAGCATTCGCGCACTGATGGCTTGCGTCAGGAAGAACGTGCCGCGCAAGTTGATGCCCATCACGCGGTCAAAACTTTCGGGTGTGACCTCGAGCAGATCGCCGCGTTGCGCCACGGAAACGCCCGCGTTGTTGACCAGGCAATCGAGCGTACCAAACGCCGCGAACGCAGCTTCGACCATGCCCGCGTGACCCTCGAGATAAGAGATGTCCGCCGCGACGAAGGCCACTCGAGCACCGAGATTTTGCAGATGCTCGAGCGTTTCGTTCGCCACCTGATCGTGTTCGAGGTCGTTGAGCACAATGTCGAATCCACGTTCGGCGAGCGAGACGGCGATGCCTCGTCCGATGCCACGTTTGGCTCCCGTGACCAACGCCACTGAACGACGGCTCGAGTTTACCGCCATCAAATCTTCCCCTCGCCGCGCATTCCCGTGATCTGCTCACTCGAGTAGCCGAGTTCCTCGAGCACTTCGGTCGTGTGTTCCCCGACGAGCGGCGGATGACGGCGAATCGTCGGTTGATGGTCGCTGTAAAACACGGGATGCCGCACGACCCGCAACGTGCCCGCCGTCGGATGCTCGAGTTCTTGAATCATGCCCAGGTGCTTGACCTGCGGATCGTCCACAACCTCCGCCATCGTTTTGACCGGGGCGCACCAGATGTCGGCGGCGAGCAGCACCTCGAGCCATTCGTCGGTGGTTTTGTTGTGCATCACGGGTCGGATGATTTCGCAGATGCGTTCCTTGTTCTGCCAAGCGTCCATGTTGACCGGGTACTTCTCGAGTTCCGGCAAGCCCAACAGCGGCGCGAGTTTCGGCAACGGATTTTGCGAGAGCGCGATCCAACCGTCTTTGGTTTCGTAAACACCGTATGGTCCGGGGTGAAATCCGCTGGCGAGTCCGGCCTCGCTGCGCTTACCGATCTTCGCGCCGTTCATCAGGTAGGTGAGTGGTTCGGCCATCAAATCAATCGCGCTTGAGAGCAAATTGACCTCAACCTTTTGCCCTAAGCAGGTGCGCGTGCGATCAAACAAGGCCGCCAGAATTCCGAAACCGATCAACGCCGCCGAATGCTGATCGACCGGCGCGAAACCAATCGGTGTCGGTGGGTCCGAGGCGCGACCCGACATCGACGTGATTCCGCTGATCGCCTG
>JANOWZ010000176.1:0-2453 GCA_031418155.1 Deinococcales bacterium | reverse complement strand
TTCGGGGCTGCCATCGATGGGGATCAGGATCGAACGGTACATGTGACCTCCTCGAGACCAACGCAATGAAGCAGTCGAATCATCGGATTCAGCTTTGAGGCTTGAGAAAAGTGTAGTCCAAAGTTGTTACCGACGCATTACGATCAGCATGAACCTGTTTCGCCATCTCGTGCCCCGAATGTTCGACGTTCCATCATCATGATCTCGAGCTTTATCGCGGTGAGCGCTTCAATCAACCGGGCCAGGTACAACATCTCCGAAGCCAGCCTACCAATGATGGTTACACTGTTCCTGGTCAGGCTCGAAGTTCTGGCAGTGACACCGAATTACAGTGGCTTCGGAGATGATTGAGAATTCCAAAAGCAAAATTCGTCAATTGTTGCCGATGTCTTTCTTGTCGAAATCTTGGGGACCAAGTTTCGACCTGGTGGGTCACTGTTTGTCACCCGTATCACTCGGGGATTTCTTGAGAAAAAAGGCATTCTCAAGAAATCCCGAAATGGCTGTAAAGGGTCAAAAAGTTCAATTTGTGCACGTGGTGATGCAGACTGGGCTTTTAGAATTTTTGGACTCAAGGTAGATAACAAAAACCCCGTCAATGACGGGGTTTTTTCTGGCTCGGCAGGTAGGGATCGAACCTACGACCATCCGATTAACAGTCGGACGCTCTACCGCTGAGCTACTGCCGACCACGGCGCTTGGCAGCGCGAATGGGAGTTTAGCATGGGTGTTTGGTGTTGACAAGTGCGGTTTTGGCGCGAGGCGTTTCAATTGCGGGCGGCTGAACTCGAGTCTGTTTTGTTTCGTGGTTTCCAACCGGGCCGTCGTCCGGGCGTGCCAGGTTTGCCGGTCTGCGGGTTTTGGGCTTCGGCTTGAAATTCGCCCGTCTCGAGGTTGTAGGTGATGGCTCCGTCCCGGTCGGTGCGGTAGACAGGAATGCGGTGCGCTGTCAGCCGCTCGAGCACGGCTTGCGATGGGTGTCCATAGGTGTTGCTTGCGCCGCTTGAGATGATTGCGGCCTTTGGGTGCGTCGCGTCAAGGAGCTGTTCGCTGGTGGAGAACCTTGAGCCGTGATGTGCAGCCTTAAGCACGTCGAGCGGGCCGGGATGCATTTCCTGTTCGATTTCGCCCGGAGTGTCACCCAGAAAGAGGGTGTGCCTGCCGTGGTACTCGAGCGTGAAGGCCACAGAGTTGGAATTGTCCTCAGACTTCATCTCGAATGTCGGGCCGTGAAAGTGCAGGCTCGCCTCGCCGAGTTGCCAGTTCGTGCCGCGCCTGACGGTTTGAATTGGAATCTGTTGGACTCGAGCTGTTTTTTTGAGTTGATCCCAGACCGGATCGCTACCGGGTGTTTTGTCATCACCAACGATCAGCACTTCAACTGGGATTCGCTCGAGCACCGCGTTCAGTCCTTCAATGTGGTCTGTATCCGCATGTGTGGCAATCACGGCCCGCAGGCTTTTAACGCCGATGTTTCGCAGCGCTGGCACGAGCACCTTGCGGCCCAGATCGTAGTCGCTTCGGACCGTGCCGCCACCATCGACAAGGATATCTCCGGCGGGCAGGCGAATCAGGCTCGAGTCGCCCTGTCCAACGTCCAAGTAAATGACCTCGGCGTGCGGTCTTGATCCGAGCGCGGTTGTCGCAAGGATGGCGATCAAACCGATCAGCAGGGCAGAGGTGAGCCTCAGGCGCTTGTATGCCGCCATTCCGAGCGCGGTGATCCCGGCAAGGTAGGTCAGCATTCCGGTGGCTGTAATGTGTCCCCATTCGATGATGGGCAGTTGGGCGAAGAGTTTGGCCGTCTCGAGCACCGTCCAGGCGAGGGGGTGAACGATCAGGTTGACGATGTTCCCAAATGGTCCGGCGAGCGCAGCCAGAAAGCCGAGCGGCACGAGCAGTGTCATCACAGGTTCAACAATCAGGTTCGCCAGCAACGATGCGGGCGGCACGATCCCGAAGCTCGAGGCGGCCAGCGGTAACGTGAATGCTTGTGCCCCAAGTGTTGCGGCGAGTGCCCCGCCCAGCCACACAAGCCATCTTGGACGTTTCTCGAGCGCCTTCGTGACCGGTGGTGTAAAGACAATCATGCCGAGCACCGCCAAGTAAGAGAGTTGCCAGCCCAGATCGAACAACCAGCGCGGTCCGAACCCCAACGAGACCAGCATGCTCAGGCCAATGGCGGGCAGCGCCTCGAGCCTGCCACGTCCGAGCCAGAGGCTGACCAGCACGACCACGCCCTGTAAGACCGCACGGGTGACGCTCGGGCCGGGACCGACGAGCAGCCAGTAGATGCCCAGGAAGACGATCAATGCCGGAAATCGTCGCACGCCGAACGGGGCTAGCAGCAGGCTGAGCGCCATGACCAAAAGCGTGACCTGCTGACCCGAGAGGGCCAGCACGTGCGCCAGCCCGGACCGCGAGAAGACATCCCGCCAGGATTGGCCCTGGGC
>JANOWZ010000175.1:0-9203 GCA_031418155.1 Deinococcales bacterium | reverse complement strand
CTCGCGCTTGCCGTGGCGCTCGCGGGCGTGATCTTCCTGGGCGTGTTCCCAACCGGGGCGTACAACGCTTTTGAGACGGCAGCGAAGACGTTGCAACCGATTGTGCAAGCCATCGCGCCGTAAAGATTCAGAAGAAAACTTGTGGGGCTCGAGTGTGGGATTGCTCGAGCCCTGAATTATTTATGGGCACTTCAATCAAATACTTTTTCGGGCTTGTGCCGCAAATTGAAAATATCAAGAATGTGTTGACCCGGAATACCTGGGCGAGTCAGAAGATACGCTGCATTGTCTTCTGCTCCCGGCGCTACGAGTAAAGCAAAATGCAACTGATCGTCGTGAATTCTGTTAAAACTGGCACGAACTTGAGCTTCATTTTGCTTGAGGCTAGTTGAAATCCAAGCTCCCTGAAGTCTATCTCGAGGTTTACAAGATTCAAATTTCTTTTCCAAATTTACAAACAAAAGATCGGTGTCATGCGTTGGCTTACCCGGCTGAGAAGTTTCTGGAAGCCTACTGATAATTTCTCTGAGCCCTGCTTCCAAGTCAAATTTCCGGTGTTTTACTTCCAGAAAAAAATTGGGCAAATTCGGCACAATCAATTCCCAATCGATGTCTGTGTTATTGGTCTGACTGATTTTTCGTTCTGGAAAAACGCCGATGCCATCCTCGAGATGGTATATGGGGGCCATCTCTTCCAAAATATCCTGATGTTGGGCCGGGTTAAAAAGTTTCTCGCACCACTTCGCCATGTCTTTTTCAGTCAAACGCATATGGGCCTCTTTCAAAGCGCGATAAAGTCTGCCCATACGCGGAAAAGTGTGGTCCCCAATTACGCTGGGTAGCCCTATTGGGTCTCCATATTCGTAACGCCACTGTCCAGTCAATCTGTCTCGAAAAGCAAGGGTGTTAAACAGTTTCGGGATAAATTTGAGCAATTCACGAGCCTCTTTTAGTGTCGCTCCCTGATTTCCCGAATGATCCAAAAATGCTTCTACGAAATCAACCAAAACACTGTTGACTGCCATTATGGGATCTATTTTTGTGCTAAAAATTGCCACTGTATTCAGGTTAAAACTTTTTTCTAACACTTTCCAAAATCAGTCAAAGATTTCCCGGCTGAGTGCAGCAATCTCCCTCAAATCTTCACTTTCACCAAGTCCTCGAGCGCCATTCTCATTCCAAAATCTCATCCATCAAAGTATGAAAATAGTTATACTCGAGCCATGAAGACCGCCATTTCCCTACCCGACCAACTTTTCCAACGCGCCGAAGAGTACGCCGCCAGCCAATCCCTGAACCGCAGCGAACTGTATGCCCGCGCCGTTGAAGAATTCCTCGAGCGTCACAGCCATAACAGCATCACCGCACAACTCAATGCCCTTTACAGCGAAGAAGACAGCAGCCTAGCGCCAGAACTCGAAGCGCTTTCAGATGAAGCACTCAAGGCCGTCTTTGCAACGCGGTGAAATCTGGGATGCTCAATTCCCACTCGAGGACGTTCAAGGCTCAGAACCTTATGGTCACGGCCCGGTGGTGATCGTCTCGAGCGATGCGTTCAACCGCAGTGCCATTCATACTGTGATCGTGGCAGTCATCACCAGCAATTTAAAACTTGAGCGTGCGCCAGGAAATTTTTTGCTGCTGGCAGATGACACGAGCGGTTTGCAACACGGTTCGGTGGTCAACGTTTCGCAGGTGCTTGTGGTCAACAAAACCCGGTTGATCGAACAGCGTGGAAAACTTGACGAACTCGGCTTCGAGTTGCTGGGTTTGGGCTTGCGTCAGATGTTTGATTTGCTCTGATACACCCTGATCATTTCACTTTCACCAAGTCCTCGAGTGTGGTTTCCAAACCGTTCTCCCGGAAGGCGTTGATGATCGCCTCGAGTGCTTCCAGGCTGGGTTTGCGCGTACCGTTGGCGATGGATGGCGCAGACACTTTGGGCGCTGATGCCGTGCGTCCATTTGCCGAGCGTGTAGGCGCTGATGCCGACTCGCTCGAGGTCATCGCTTCGGCCCGGATGCCAAAGTTCTTGAAAGCTGCAACCAGCGCGTTGCATTGCTCTCGGGCCTCGGTCAACAGTTCGGCCAAATCCTCCTCGCCGAAGGGAACAAAGCCACGGTTCGCCAGACCTGGAAAGAACCTCAAGAGCACGAACAACGGCATGAATGGCGCTGTCCCCAATCGAGACTTACCGACCGTCAGGGTGACGAAGGTTTCCCACTCAATGCAGACTCGAGCACCGAGACTTGATCACGTGCAAGCAAGCTCGAGTGGTCAGGAACACCCATTCCCACCAGTTCTTTGCGTTCACTCGGGCACTGGTTTCGTCACTCATCACGCCACTGCCATCACGAATAGCATCGGTGATTTCAGTCACTCGAGGTTTGAGTTTCAAGAGCACGTTTTTGAAACCATTGCTGATCGCGCCTTCACTGATCGTCACGTGAAATACATCGTTCATCACAGCACTCAGGCGTTGGTAGCTGATCGCATGTTGAAATCGGAGTGTGGTCAGCAAAGACTGAATGCTCATTCCGTATGGACTTCCTGGTTCAAGCCCAATCGGTGCAACCGTCAGTGTTCGCGTAGAGCAATGCTTGCAGGTGCATTCGAGTTGCGTGATCCGAGTGATGACTGGTTTGATCTGTGGGAGTTCGATCTTCTCGTGCACCGCATGGTTCGCTCGATGGCATCAAGCAGAAACACTCCACACGAGCCGCAGGCATCTGGACGCAAGATGATTTGCGCGTCTGGGTTCGGATCAAGTGGGCGACCACCGCCAGAACGACCCATGCTTTTCTGGCGGGGTTCAATTCGAGCTTCGTTCGTTGCGTTTGGTTTTTGATCGTTTCTGGGCGGAACGCTGGAGTTCTTGCTGGTTTTCTTTGAAGGCTTGCCAGCCTCGAGTTCTTGGACTCGTCGCTCAAGGTGTTCGCAACGGGCGGTGAGGTCTTGTACAGGTTGTCAGAGGGCTTTGCAGACAGTGATGAGTTCCTCTCGGGAGAGGCTTTCAAAGTCTGGTGTTGCGGCTGGCATGTGCTGGTTAGGGGAGCAGATCAGTTCAGGCTTGGCGACCGGGATGAGTAACTACAGAACCGGAAGATCAAGCTGCTTGAAACAGCAGGAAGCACCTTGCAAGCGGTGGGATCGCTTGAACTCGAGGAAGGCAAACCCTACTTGGCGCGTCTTGAAGGTGTGCCATTCGATGTGAGTGTGACAAAACTGGTTTTCTTGCTCACAAGACAGCACCTGGCGGGCTGTTCGCGCTTCAAACACGAAAACGGGCATCAGGGCGTGTTGTTCCTTTGTGCAAGCGAGACGGGCTTAATGGGTGAAGAAATTCGATTGGGTTATCAGAAAAGGTGGCCAGTTGAAGAGCAGCATAAGTCTGGGAAGCGGCCCAAGCCCGTCAGGTGCTGCTGTGGGGCCAAGAAGCAAAACACGGGGTTGGGCTCGAGCCCAGCGAGTTTAGTGGTTGCTCGGGTAAATCATGTGTTCTGTTCATTTGTTGGTGTGCTGAAGTTGGAGTGTTTGAAGCTGAAGACTGGGTTGAATCATTTTGCGTTAAAGGCGAAATTGCGTTTGAAGGCAGTTCAAGCTGCTCGAGATGAGTTAAATCGATTGCGGGCGGTTCATTCAAGTTTGATCATTCAGTCTGCGCAAGTTCACTTACAAAAGACGTTTGTGGTTCGTCAAGGCATTGCGAATGCTCGAGGAACGCAATGTGCGGACTACTTGTTCCTGGACTCGAACGGATTTCTACAGTAGGTTCTTGCTTTACTTCTGCCGTGCATCCAATTCGAGTTGTTCGGCGCTTGCCATCAATGCCCGCATCTCTTGACGCATTCGGGGTCGGTCTTGCGCGTACTGGCTCGAGATTGCCTCACGTTTGGCGTGCAGTCGGGCGAGCAGTGCCTCAATACTCAAACTTGAGATCGAATCAATTTTCTGTTCAAGCTCGAGCGTCATCCCGTCGTAAGAAAATCCAATCTCGAGGCCGAATTGGTCGCTGAGTTTCTGGCCGAGCGCGTCGTACTCTTCCGGGAACAGGCGAATGGTTTCGTACAGGTGCGTGAAGACGAGCTTTTTCCATCCCAACTTGGCGGCATTTTCACAGATCGTCTCGAGCGGCAACAGGACTTTCCGGGCCGGATGGTCGGGCGACAGAATGAACGATTGCGAGCCGTCCGGCATCAAACCGACTTGCACAATTGCACAATCAAGGTTCTCGAGGCCAGCCAAAGCCAAGGTCATCACATGATCCGGGTTGTACAAGAACCTCGAGTTCGCATCCTCAAGCAAAAACGAATACATTGGCATTTCGCCCGCGTGTCGCAGCATCGTCACGTTCAACTCTCCGAGCTTGAACGGCTCGCGGTCACGCACGCGATGGATCTCGAGGTGATGGCGTTGGACCGCAAATTGAAACAGGTTCAATTCCATCAGGCTCGTCTCGAGGTCTTCTGGCAGGTGTGTTGGCACACCAGATGAGCCCCAACGGGCGATGAACTCCACGATGCGCACGCCCGCCGTGTGGTCCGGGTGGAAATGGCTCCAAAGCACGTGTGAGAGGTTCAGCGCCCCGTCTGCGTGCAAGTTCAGTTGCGCATTCGATTCCTCGGGCGTGTCAATCAGCAGGCCATGTTCGGGCAACCACAGGCTCGGGCCGGTTCGGACATGGCGAGTCCGTGGGTCACGCCGCATCTCGACCCGTGCGGCCTGACAGGTGCGGCAGTCACAACCGGTTTTCGGTGTGGGTTGCGAGCCTCCCGAACCAAGCACGACAAGTTTCATGGCTCGAGTTTACCGTGAGTTTCAATCGCCTCAAGCAGCAAGTTCTTGGCGGCATCACAATCATCCGCAAACCCAAGCGAGCTTTCAGATGGAATGCGTTCGCCCTGAGCATTCGCGGGCGACAAGAAACCAAAACGGTAGGCACTCACGCGGTCGTTCCATTCGAGCCAGGTTTCAAAGCCATCAATCTGGGCTTCGAACAGTGTGGTGTATTCGCGTTCCGTCTCGAGCCAAGAGATTTCTGAAGGCTCGAGCATGGGTTAAAAGTAGCGGCGGGGATTGACTGGGATTTCCGTGCCGTTGTTGTCAATCTCGATCACTTTGAAGCCCAGTTCATCTTGAGGCAAGATAAAGCCACCGCCGACATAACCCAGCTGTTGCCCTTGAGCGATCCTCGCCCCAACTTCAGGACGCCCAGCATCTTGAAGGTTGCTGTAATAAGTGACCAATGAATCGGTGTGTTGAACGGCGACGCTCCAGCCGGTATTGGATTGTTGAAAATCTGAGACGATCACCACACCATCGGCCACTGCGTAAACGGCATCACCAATCGCTCGAGAACGAATCGTCATGTAATCTTGAGCACCAAATTCTCGAACGATGATGCCACCAGAAACAGGCTGCGAGAATGGCGCATTCAAACGCGAAGGCAGCACCGCACCTCGAGGACGGGTAGGTGTTGCTGTCGCTTGCCTTTGATTTTCGGCCAGTTGAGCTTCTGCACGGCGTTGCTGATCTTGAATCGCAGCGATGCGTTTCGCCTCGAGTTCACGCAAGCGTTTTTCTTCTGCCAACTTCTGTTCATAAAGGCGTTGCAACCGCCGACGCTCGAGCACGATCTGCCCGATCAATCCGTTGGCGCGTTCGCTGGCTTGGGCGCTCGCCACGACCGCGATGTTGCGCAGTGCGGCTTTTCCCGCCTGGGTTTGTTGCAATCGCGCAATCTGTGCTCGCAACTCGCTGCGAACTTTTTTCAAACTGTCCGTCTTGGCGATCAGATCTCGGTCATACGAATTCAGGCTTAAAACCAGCGATTGATACTGGACTTTCTTTTCGTTCAAAGCGCGAACATTGTTGTTCAGGTCATCGATCACACCGACATCCTGATTGCCGAGCGTGCCGACATCTCGGGCTTTGGCGAGCAAGTCGTAAATGCTTTCGGCCCGAGCGAGCAGCTTCACGTACCGGCTCGAGCGTTCCCGATCCAACACCACCATCAGGTTTTGCACATCACGTTTTTGCCGCAGGATGGTTTGTTGCAACTCGGCGGTTTGCTGTTCGTTCGCGGCAATATCGGATTGGGTTTGATCGCGTTTCGCGGCGACATCGGACCGTTCGTTCTCGAGCTGGCCGATGTTGGCGTTCAAACTGTTGATGTTCGCGTTCAGTTTCGCTTCGGTGCCGCTGAGTTGCGAGAGTTCCGCCTCGAGCCGTGCCGCCCGTGCCTGCTGTGCAAGTTTCGCCTGCCGTGCCGCCTCGAGATCCTGTTTTAAGTTCTTCAACGTCCCGCTTGTTTGCTGCGAGAAGCCTGTCACCGTAAACGCGGCGAGCACGAACACCAATATCATCCGAGTCCAGTTTCGCATCATTCCACCTCGCGCAAGTACCGATTTGTGGCGAACAAACTGCCGAAGAAGCCAATCACAATGCCGAGCACCGTCAGCAGTGCGAGCACCTGCAAGACCACGACCGGTTCACGGATCAACTCGAGGAACGGCACAATCCCCGCCAAGCGCGTGATGCCCTGCAAGTACGCTGGAAAGACGATCAAGAGCGTCAATAAACTTGCCAGAGCGCCAAGGCCCGCGCCCTCGAGCACGTAAGGTGTGCGAATGAAGCCCCTGGTCGCGCCGATCAATCGCATAACGTTGATTTCGTCACGACGGGCGTACATGGCGACCCGAATCGTGTTCAGGATGTTGAACAAGGAATTCAGCAGCAGGATCACGACCAGCCCGTAGCCGAAGGCGCGAATCGTGTTGATCGCCGTGACAACGTTCTCGACGAACCCTTCGCCCGCCTCGACATGTTCAATGCCCGGAATGGCCCGGATTTTATCGGCCAGAGGCTTGATGTTGCTGGCACTTTTGAGTTTGATCTCAAAGCGATCCTCGAGCGGATTTTCCACGGTTCTGGAGGCGTTCGCAAAGTACGAGTAATCGACGATCAAGCGGCTGTACGCCTCGGTTTTGTCCACGAAAGCCACCGATTCAAAACTGTCCATGCCTTGCAGCACCTGTCCAACCTCGTCGCTTTTCGCATCAGGTTTGAGCCATGCTGTGATTTGAACGTCCCGTTCGATGCTCCTCGAGATGCGCTCGAGGTTGAGGGTCAACAGCGTCACCAAGGCCAGAATCGTCAGGGTCAGCGTCATCGTGGCCAACGTGCCGAGCGTTGCGGTCAGGTTGCTGCGGGCCGCGAGCCAGGATTGACGGAAGTGATACATCATGGGCGGGGAACCCAGATGAAAGGTGAAAGGTGAAAGGTGAAAGGAAGGTCTTCCGGTTGGAAGTGGAAAGTGGTTTCTATGTCGAAATCTTGTGAAACAAGTTTCGACTGATATGACTGTGGAAAGTGGAAAGATTTATTTTTCATGGTTGTTTTGGTTTCTAAATTTCGCGTTTTTCAATCTGGACTGTGAGGCTCGAGGTTTTGCTCTTACTTTTCTCTTTGATCTTTCCTCTCACCCTTAAATCGCGTAGCCACCGTTTGGGTCGTCGCGCACCAGCTTGCCTTTGCGCAGGGTCAGGGTGCGCCTGCGATGCCGTTCAACGATATCCCTCGAGTGTGTCGCCACGACCACTGTGGTTCCACGCAGGTTGATCTCGTTTAACAACTCCATGATTTCCCAACTGACATCCGGGTCCAGATTCCCGGTCGGTTCGTCCGCCAGCATCAGGGTCGGTTCGGTGACGATGGCCCTGGCGATTTGCACGCGCTGGCGTTCGCCTTGGGAAAGTTGAATCGGAAAGACCAACTTCTTGTGCGCCAAACCCACGAGCCGCAACACCCGGGTCGTGCGGTCCTCCCAAAGGTCCTTCGGCGTGTTCGTGATTCGCAAGGCAAACATGATGTTCTCGGCAATCGAAAGGTGATCCAGGAGTTGATGGTCCTGAAAGACCATGCCGATGCGCCTGCGATGGTGCGCGATCTTTGCGCCTTTGTACTTGGATAAACTCTCGCCACCGACATACACCTGGCCCCGGGTCGGTTTGACGCGCTTGATGATTAAATTCAAGAAACTGGACTTGCCCGCACCGGAATGCCCGGTCAAATAAACAAATTCGCCCTTTTTGATCGAAAGGTTCAGTTCGTCGAGGGCCAAAGTTTTCGTGACCGGGTACTCGAGTGTCACGCGATGAAACTGGATCATGAGGGCATTGTAACCGTTCAAGGGTGAGATCAGGCTCAGAGGGGTTGGATTCGTGAGGGAAACCGCAAGGCTGGCTGCGCTCGAGTGAATCCAAGCGCAACAGTGCGAGGGCTCAAATTCACTGGCAAGTCGGATTCTCGAGGAATGCCTGAGTGCCAGCCCGAATGCCAGCCGCAACCGCCCGCCGGAACGAAGGTTGCTGCAACGCAGACCCATCAATCCGGTTCGTATGAAATCCCACCTCGAGAATCACGTTGGGCATCAGGGCCAAACTCAACTCGCCGTATTTGTTCCTCGAACCGACGGTTTGAGCGGCGGGCCATTCAAATTCTGGGCGTTCTTGGCGAATCGCTGCCGGAACCGTTCGGGCCAAATTTTGTGCCAGACAGGCGCTCTCCGGGATGCGCTCGTCATAAAGCACCTGTGTTCCTCGAGCGAACGCCATGCCAGCGTTGCTGTGAAGACTGATCAGCACATCGGCCTGCTCGAAGTTGGCGTAAAACGGACGGGCTCGCAAGTCCTGCCCCGCGAGACAATCCCTGTGCAAACTGGCCCCACTCGAGTTCCAGACGCCCTCTGCCACGCCTTGAGCCTTGAGGTGATGCCTGGCAGCCTCGCGCCATTCGTCCTGGCCGCTGATGCCATTGCCAGTCTCGAGGTCGAGTTCTCGGGTAGAAAGCACGACCGCCTTTGCATCGGTCAGTTCATCCCGAACCGTTCGGGCCATGCGGGCGTTCGAGGCATCCTCGAGCACGAAGACATCCTCGCCATCTGGCAGGGGTCGTTGATAACCCCATTGCCCATCGTCACGCAGGGTCAGGCCATGCCCAGGGTTCAGCATCACCCGAGCACCAACCAAGGAATTCGGCAAGGCTCGAGGTTCCGGGAAACTTGGTGCTGGCACGCCAGCGCAAGCACTCAATAATTCTCGAGGATTCCAGGCCAACCACAACAGGGCCGCGAGCGCGATCACCAGCAGACTTGAAACGAACCGAATCACGCCCACAAGCAACATTATCCAACCTCGAGATG
>JANOWZ010000174.1:0-7436 GCA_031418155.1 Deinococcales bacterium | reverse complement strand
CGACGGCAGCCTCAACTTTTTGTCGCGCCTCGAGCGAAACTGGGCGCGGCCCGTTGTTGATCACATACGAAACCGTGGCGACCGAAACGCCAGCAAGATTCGCCACGTCCTTGTGATTGACCCGTTGCCGTTTCACGACACCGCTCTCATTGGGAACCTCGAGCCTGAAAAAGCGCCCGACGGGTTTGCTGGTCTTCGAAGTTCACGGGACTGAGCCTACCGCGTCACACTCTCCCAAGATCCAGATTCCCACGAACGCTGAATCGCCTGCTGCACCTTCGCTACATTGTGCGCCTCGAGAAATCCTGGTTCGCCCTGCTTGCCGCTGGCAATCGACTCGAGGAAGTTGTGCGCCTCGATCACTTTCAGGTCGTCATAGCCGAGGTTGAGCGCCCAGGCCGGATTGAAGTTTTTGTGAAACGGATGCGCCGGACCGCTCTGCAAGGTCAGGTAAGCATCCTCCGCCGGGTTGTCATCGTTGCGGTACTGCACTTGCAATTCGTTCATGCGTTCCATGTTCCATTTGATCGCGCCTTTGGTGCCGTGAACCTCGAAGCTCATGTCGCATTTGCTGCCGTTGATCACACGGCACGACTCGAGAATACCTCGAGTGCCATTCTCGAATCTGACCAGCGCACTGACGAAATCCTCGTTGGTCACGGCCCCACGAGGAGAATCTGTATTTCCCTTGCCGTAATGCGTGCCGGTTCCAGGTTGTGGAATCGGACGGTCCTTGATAAAAATTTCTTTGTCACTCGTGACGCTCGAGATCGGTCCGGCGATCATGTGCGCCATGTCAATCGCGTGTGACATCAAATCCGCCAGTGTTCCCAAACCGTGCTCGAGTTCGAAGCGCCAGGAAAGCATTCCGTTCGGATCGCCCGCGTACCCGTTCAGGAATCGACCATGATAGTGCGTGATTGTGCCGAGTTTTCCCGCCTGAATCAAGCCTCGAGCGTATTGCACCAGAGGAGCCCAGCGGTAGTTGTAGCCAACGAACGTCAGCACGCCAGCGTCTCGAACAGCCTCGAACGCCAGAATCGTTTCACCCGGATCGCGGCCCACGGGTTTCTCGCACAAGACGTGCTTGCCCGCCGCAACAACCGCACGAACCATCTCGAGGTGCAAGCCGTTCGGCGCGGTGATGTCCACAGCCTCGACATCCGGGTGCGCGATCACCTCGCGCCAATCGGTGGTGAAGCTTTCAAAACCAAAACGATCACGCGCTGCGCTCGCTCGAGCTTCCACGTTGTCCGAACAGATCACCAAACGCGCCCGAGCCTCGCTGTCATGAAAACGATCCTGCAACGCACGGTACGAGCGGCTGTGAACCTCGCCCATCCAACCCATGCCGATCACACCGATGCCAATTGCTCGAGTCATGTGGATCTCCTGCGGAGAGGTGAAAGCAAAAAGGTGAAAGGGAAAAGTAAAAACAAGTTCGGGCCGTTTCTTTCAGCTTTCAGCTTTCACCTTTGACCTTGGTTTCTGGCTTCCAATATTCGACTTTGACGGGCAGGCCAGATTTCAGGGATTTCACGGCAGCTTCGGCCACCAGTTGCGCCCGCAGGCCATCGCTCAAATTTGGGTAGGCGACTTTTTCACCCTCGAGTGATCGCACCAAGGCATCGAGTGCGAGCCCGAAGGTCGGTTCCATGCGTTCAAACCAGCCCGCGTGCAGGCCGCTCGAGGTTTGCTTGTCGCCACGGTAAACGGTGACTTGCCCAGTGGGTTTGCGTTTGCTTTCGACCAGGCCCTCAGAGCCGAATGCCTCGATGCGCTCGTCGTAGCCGTATCCAGTGCGTCGGCTCGAGTCGATGTTGACAATCGCTCCGCTCGGCATTTTCATCACGACCATTGAGGTGTCCACATCGCCCGCCTCGCCAATCGCGGGGTCCACGAGGGCGGCTCCGGTGGCGTAGACCTCGAGTGGCGCTTCATCGGCAATCCAGCAGGCGAGGTCAAAAAAGTGAATCGTCTGATCGCGCAATTGCCCGCCGGAGACTTTGACGTAACTGATCGGTGGTGGTGTCGGCCCGCGTGAAGTCAGGAACAGCATCTCGAGTTTGCCGATCTCGCCGGATCGCACGGCCTCGCGTGCGCCGAGGTGGTTCGTATCGAAGCGACGGCTGAAGCCAACCAGAATCGGCACGGGATGATCTGCTGCAATTTGCGCGACACGTTTGACGCGCTCGATGTCCAAATCAATTGGCTTCTCGAGGTAGACGGGCTTGCCCGCTTTGATCGCCGCCTCGAGCAAATCTGCGTGCGTGTTGGTTGAAGATGCGATCATCACTGCATCGACAGCAGAGTTCCAAATCTCGTCCGGGCTCGAGGCAACTTTTGCTCCCAGGCTCGAGGCAAGTAGCTTGGCGGCCTCTGTATTCACGTCGTAAACGTACTCGAGTTTGCAGCGCGGGTTGCTGGCAATGTTTTGCGCGTGGGCCTTGCCGATGAATCCGGCTCCGAACAGTGCGAATTTGATCATCAGGTTTCTCCTTGAGGCACGTCTAAATCGGCCCGTACCCAGCGACCATCGTGTTTGTTGGATTCCACGGCGGCATCGACGAAACGAACACCGAGTGCGCCGTCCAAGACAGTCGGAAAAGCGTAACCCGAAAGTGGTGCGCCATCTCGTCGGGCAATCACCGCGTCCGCAAAGCCGTTATAAATGTTCGCAAACGCCTCAAGAAATCCTTCCGGGTGTCCGGGCCACAACCTCGAGACGGCATTCGATTCTGGCGCGAGCCATTCAAAACCCCGCGAGTACATCTCCCGCTTGCCGTTCGCCCAACGCACGATCAAATCTTCGGGATGTTCCTGCACCCACTCGAGGCTGCCTTTTTCGCCATGGACACGAATCCGTTGACCGTGCAGGTTGCCGGTGGCAACCATGCTGGCCCACATCATGCCTCGAGCACCGTTTGAAAATCGCAGTTTGATGTGCGCGTTGTCGTCCGCAATTCGGCCCGGAACAATTGTCGAAAGTTCCGCCGAAATTTCTGTGATCTCGAGGCCAGTCACGTACCGTGCAAGGTGATGTGCGTGTGTGCCGATGTCGCCAACCACGGTCGATTTTCCGGCGATCTCCGGTGTGGTGCGCCAAGCCGCCTGCTTGTGACCATCCGCCTCGAGCAAGGTGCTCGCCCAACCGCTCGCGTGTTCAACCTGCACGAGTCGAACCTCGCCCAATTCGCCATTTTGAATCATGGCTCGGGCCTGACGAACCATTGGATAACCCGTGTAATTGTAGGTCACAGCGAAGACGAGCCCAGTTTGTTCAGTCAGTCGCACCAGTTCTAAAGCCTGCTCGAGATCAATCGTCAACGGCTTGTCGCAAATCACATCGATGCCGTGATCGAGGAAGGTTTTGGCAATCGCATAATGGCTGTTGTTCGGGGTCAGGATGCTGACCGCTTCAATCCCGTCGGCCCGCGCTGCTTCGAGTTTTGCCATCTCTTCAAAATTCGCGTATTGCCGGTCGGGTGCAATCTCGAGTCCCGCTGCAAAATCTCGACTGCGTTCTGGGCTCGAGGCAAACACTCCAGCGACCAGTTTAAACCGATCATCGAGCCGAGCCGCGTACCGGTGCGTTTCCCCAATGTTCGAGCCAGCACCACCGCCGACCATGCCGAGTCGAACCCTTCTTTTTTTAGTTTGATCAGACATAGTATTCAACCTCTACAAAAACCGTAAGGGCGAGGCATGCCTCGCCCTGCTCTAATCACACCACATCAAAATAGGGCATCAAAACCTTGAGCGCCGCAGCCCGCGCCTTTGTTGCAAGCTCGAGCGGATTCCATTCCCAGTATTCGGGCCGGAAGAGTTCTATCGAGCACGCGCCGTCGAATCCAATCGCTTTGAGCCTCGAGCAGATTTCTTGTGTTTGCGCGATGCCATGACCGGGCAGCAATCGCAGTGAATCGGTATATGCCTCTCGAGCCGTGTTTTCAATGTCATCCAAATGAAATCCGTAAATCATCCTTGGATCAAGTTGATTGATTTCCTCGAGCCGTCCACCACCAATACTGAAATGTGCGATGTCAAAAACCATGCCGATGTTGTCGCAGCCTGTTGCCAAAATAATTTCTTGTGCCGCTCGAGGGGTACGAACGGTAAAACCACCAAAGCCGATAAATTCAAATGCGAGTTTGATGCCGTATGGTTTGGCAACATCGGAGAGTGCCCGCAATGCGCGAACATTTTCTTCAACCACCTCGTTCCAAGGCGTGTCCCATTTCGGCAACGGACTCGGAATGACCGCGATGCTCGGACAGCCGATGACGACGGCGATTTTGCACAAGGCTTCGCAACGCTCGAGCACCTTGGAAAATCCCGCGCCACGAAAGGCGATGTATTCAATCGAGTTGAAGGTCATCGGTTTGATGTTGTGCGATTCGAGCAAGTGTTTCAAATCCTCAACCGTGTGTGTCTCGAGATACGTGTCCACTTTGCCCGCCCAGAGTTCGAGCGCGACGTACCCGGCCTGTTGACTGACTTGAATGTCTGTCTCGAGGCTGGCGTGCATTGATGTTGCGCCGTGAAAGGCAAGTTGCATGTCGAATCTCCCTTGTTGGCGCGTGCGACGTTGCCGAAAGGTGGAGTGGAGGAGGCCAAACTCCACCCTTCGCAGTACAAGAATTACCCGAGTCAAGTTGCGCTCGAGCAAACAGTGGGCTTACTTGGAGAACTTCGCCTCGCGCACCTTGACGGCTTTGATGTTGCTCTTGTCCACGACTTCCGAACCGGTGTCGTAGCTGTAACCGGGGTAGCCCGCTTCCATCTGCATGTCCAGCAATGAACTCGAGACCCAACCTTGCGCGTATGGGTTCTGCCCGATGCTCCATTGCGCGTTGCCCTTCTCGATGTGATCGAGGATCGCTGGAATCAAATCGAAGCCACCGTTGGCAAACTTTCCGGTCAGGCCACGGTCGGCGGCCCAGGTCGAGCCGTAATTGAGCGCCTGATCCGCGTGTGCCCAACCGACGATCTCGTCTTTTTTCGCCTGGTATTTCGCGTCGATGCGGGCGATGGCTTTGGCTTGGTCGCCATCCGTGATCAGCGTTTCGTGCGTGAAGCTGGTGCCGTTTTTCTTGTTGTACGCATCGATGCCTTGGCGTGCGCCCTCGGTGCGTTCCTCGAGTGCGCTGTTTCCGGCGGCCAGCAGGCACAAAATGATCAGGCCGGATTTTTTAGCGGTGATCTGCTGCGCGTACTTGCAGGCTTCCATGCCGTTGGTGCGTCCCGCTGGCACGAAGTCTTGACCGACGAAGCCGACACCCAAATCTTTGTAACCGGGCGAGGCGACGTTGTACAACATCACGGCGATGCCGAGTTTTTGCGCCTTCTGAATCACGTCGTCAAAGCTGGTCGAATCGATGCGGGTGAAGCCGAGCCCGTCCGGTTTGGCGGCGACGGCGGACTCCATCAATTTCAACGTTGCTGCCGTGTCCTGCGATGCCTTACCGACCCATTGCATGTCCCATTTGCGCAGTCCACCGAAGGCGCGGAAGCCTTTTTGCACCGGCACGAAGAACGGATCATTCGAGTGCGTGACGTAAATGACCTTCTTGCGCTTGCCCGCCTGTGCGAACGTTGGCAGGCTCAGGCACGGATGCGGCCCCGGCGAGTGCGGCGAGTTTGAAGAAATCGCGGCGTGATGTTGTGTTGTTTTTGCTCATGGTTGGTCCCTCCTCGAGATGCGTAACGGCGTGACTTGCCCCGGAAGATCTTTGCCCTCGGTCAAACGTTGCGGCTCCTTTCGTTGTTGAATCCGTTGAAGTGTCGATCTGGATCTCAAGATGAGGCTGTAGCTAATCGATTAGAATTTGTGCAAATGCCCGAGAAATCCCGGTTGTGAAACTGTTCAATCCTCGAGCTTTAGGTTCTCTTTTTCATGCCTGCGAGCACGCTGCCCTTGGCGGCCTGCGCCTGCCTGCGCCGAATCCAACCGTCGAGTGAAACGGCACAGATGATGACCAAACCTTTGGCAACCGGTTCCCAATACGAATCGACCCCAAGCAAAATCAGTCCATTCCTGATCATTCCCGAGATGGCCGCACCAAAAAATGTTCCAAAAATCGTGCCCGAACCGCCATACAAATTCGTGCCGCCAATAATCACAGCGGCGATCACGTCGAGTTCAAAGCCGGTGTTCTGGCTCGGGCTCGCGCCTCGCAACCAACCGACTGCGATCACGGCGCACAGGCCGACCAGAAATCCAGTCACGACGAAACAAATCGTTTTGATCCGGTCCACATTGATGCCGACGTTCGTCGCGGCCTGCGCATTGCCGCCGGTCGCATAGACCTGATAGCCAAACTTCGTGCGGGCCAGGACGATGCCGCCAATGACCATCACCGCGATCAGCCAGAAGATTTGTGCGGGCATGAATCCGAAAACGTAGGCGGCGGTCACGGCCTTGTAGACCGGTTGCTCGAGGCCACTGATTGGAAAGCCGCCCGAGATCACCAGGCTCAGGCCGCCAAAAATACTCATCGTGCCGAGCGTGGTGATGAAGGCCGGAATCCTGACTCGAGTTGTAATAGACGCATTGATGAATCCGCACAAGGCTCCGAGCGCGAGCGTGGCGGTGATGCCGAGCGCCAGTGGCCAACCCAGTTTGATCAGGAAATACGAAAGCACAATCGTTAAGAGCACGTACATCGAGCCGACCGAGAGATCGAGTTCGCCCGCGACGAACAGCATCGTCATGCCGGTGGCGACAATCCCGAGCAGGGAGATTTGTCGTGCGACGTTGAACAGGTTGTCCGGGTCGCGGAAGTTCGGCGTGGCAATCGAGAGGATCACGAACATGGCAATCGCAGCGATGGCGATGCCCGTCTCGCGTTGACGCATCAGGTTCTTCCAGCCGGAATTCGCACGCACGCTCGAGCCGGGTTGCTGACTGGCGGTCATGCGGCACTTCCGAACGGTTGACCAATGGCGGTTCCAGTGCTCGAGACGACGTTCGCGCCGGTGATCAAATGCACGATCTCCTGCCCTGTTGTTTCGCTGCGTTTGCGTTCACCGGCAATCATGCCGCCGCGCAAGACCACGATCCGATCCGCGACGTGAAAGACATGCTCGAGGTTGTGACTGACGACGATCACGGCGGTTCCGTGGTCGTGCAAATCTTGGATCAATTGCAGCACTTTGGCCTGTTCTTGCACGCCCAATGCGGCGGTCGGTTCGTCCATAATCACCAGTTGCCCGCCCTGATGAATGGCTCGAGCAATCGCAACCGATTGGCGTTGCCCGCCTGAGAGTTCGCCAACTTGAATATCGGGCGGAATGTTCAATCGCAAGCGTTGCAGCAGGTTGTGCGTCTCGAGTTCCATTTTGCGGCGGTCCACAAAGAAGCCTTTGGTCGCCTCGTTGCCGAGAAAAATATTGTGCGTCACGTCGCGCCCATCGACGAGTGCCAGGTTTTGATG
>JANOWZ010000173.1:0-3226 GCA_031418155.1 Deinococcales bacterium | reverse complement strand
CGATAAGATTGTGGTGCTCGAGCGCGGCAAGGTCCGTCGTGCCAAACTCTACTACCTGCGTGAATTGCGCGGCAAGGCCGCCCGCATCAAGGTGGATCGTGGCCGCATGATGCGCGATCAAACCAATAAGACGAGCGCCGCTATCGCCGCCAAAGCCGCCGCCCCAGCACCAGTTGAGGCTGCACCAGAGACACAAGCCGAATAAGTTCTCGAGTGAGGAAGCGGGACGGGTGAAGACCTGTCCCGCTTTTTGTTGTCCATCAGCGATCAGCGTGTTCATGCAACACCCACATGGAGCCTGGGGCAATCAATACCGCAGCAATCTTTGCTGGCTGCTTGGACTTGGATTACGTATTTCTCGGGTCGGTACGTTACACTCGAGGTCACTCAAATCCAACGGAGGCAACCATGCTCGAATCCACCATGATGGATTACCCGCTTATTATCCCCTCAATCCTCGAGCGTGCCCGCACGCTGTTCCCGCACAGAACGATCACCTCGATCATTCCGGTCGGGTTGGACCCGGAGACCAAAGCGCCGATTCCCGGCACGCACCGCATCACTTACGGCGAGCTTTACCCTCGCGTCATGCAACTCTGCAACGCCCTGACCGGCGCGGGCATTGTCAGCGGTGATCGCGTCGCCACGCTCGCGGTCAACACCTACCGTCACCTCGAGCTTTATTTTGCCGTGCCGAGCGTTGGGGCCGTCTGTCACATGGTCAACATTCGCCTGCCGCCAGAACAAATCGTTTATATCATCAACCACGCCGAGGACCGGATTTTGTTCGTTGATAACGTCTTCGCCGCGATGCTGCCCGCGTTGCTGCCGCACTGCCCGAAGCTCGAGAAAGTGATCGTCATGGGACCGGTTCCCGGTGGACTGCCCGCCAATGTGATCGATTACGAAGCCTTCATTGCCGATCAGCCCGATACCTTCGCCTACCCAGAAATCAATGAACGCCAAGCCTCCGGCATGTGCTACACCTCCGGCACGACCGGCAACCCCAAAGGCGTGCTCTACTCGCACCGTGGGATTGTGTTGCACAGCCTTGCGTCGATGGCCACGGACCTGTTGGGTGTCAACGAAAAAGACACGTTGCTGGCAATCGTGCCAATGTTCCACGTCAACGCCTGGGGCTTCCCGTATTCCTGCACCATGTCCGGTGCGAACCAAGTCTTCATGAGCGTCTTCACGCAAGCACCACTGATTGCCCGAACGCTCGAAGCTGAAAAAGTCACGATTGGTGCGGGTGTGCCCACCATCTGGCTCGGGCTGTTGGACGAACTGGACCGGGCGAAAAATGCTGGCAACCCATACCAACTCGAGCACCTCAAATCCCTGCTGGTTGGCGGTAGCGCCGCGCCACGCCCCATGATTGAAGCCTTCGGCGAACGTCACGGCCTGCACATCACGCACGCCTGGGGCATGACCGAAACCACACCGCTCGGTACGATCAACAATCCCGCGCCGCAACACACTGACCTTCGCGGTGGGGCCAAATACGACCAGATGGCCCTGACCGGCAGGCCATCGCCACTGATCGACATTGAAATCGTCAACGGTGAAGGTGACGCCCTGACGCACGATGGACAAACCCCAGGCCGATTGCTGGTCAAAGGCCCGTGGGTCACAGCCAAATACTTCAAAGACGAGGCCGGAAGCGCCGCGACCGCTGTGATGCTGCCGAACGCCTCCGGCAAACTCGAGCATTGGTTCGACACCGGCGACATTGCCACGATCAACACCGAAGGCTTCATGCTGATCCAAGACCGCGCCAAAGACCTGATCAAATCCGGTGGCGAATGGATTTCCAGCGTGGACCTCGAGAACACCCTGATGGGCCACCCCGCCGTCAAAGAGGCCGCCGTGATCGCCCTGCCGCACCCAAAATGGGACGAACGACCATTCGGCGTGATCGTCCTGCGAGAAGGCTCGAGCGCGACGATGGAGGAATTGAACGCGCACCTGCTGGGGAAATTTGCGAAATGGCAACTGCCAGACGATTACGCTTTTGTCGAAAGCCTGCCGTTAACCGCGACTGGAAAATTCTTGAAACGCGCCCTGCGGGACAAGTTCAAGGAACACAAACTGCCCGGAACGTAAGCCGGAAAATGTTTGAGGCTCGAGGTTGGCGACTCGAGCCTCGTTTCGTTTGGTTGCAATTTGAGCAAGAACGTCAGGGATTGTAGCTGCTGTCTTGCAGAATTTTTGCGGGATCGCGAATCGCCAGCATTTCCGCAATCGCTTTTTGCTTGTCCGGCATTCGGTTGTAATACGCCTCGAGAATCCGATACCCGATGAAGTACCCGAGATCAGCCGGACGTGAGGTGGAGCGATCACCGTTGTAAATCCAATTGCTGATGTCCGTGCCAAGCATCACGTTCGAGAATTCCTGCCAAAGATCGTGCTCATGCTCGAGGCCGTATTTGAAGAATGGACTTGGCGGTTCTTGGTTGGTGGCGAGCGTCGTTACGAAGTCTGCGCCACCCTCCATGATGGCCTTCCACAGCAGACTTCTTCCTTCGACCTCCAACGACGTACCAGTGAGGTGTTGAAGCGTATGAACGGCTTCATGCACCACCAGTCGCGCCAAATCCTCGAGCGAGCCTGTGTTCACCTGCAACCAAGGCGAAAGTTCTGCAATGGGTGTGCTGGCATCTCGAGCGTTGATTTCTGTGCCCATCAGTAGGCCGTTAGCACTGACTGTGCCACCAGAATTGAGAGCACCAATGACGAAGTACACATCTTGAAATTGCGCAGGCGGGTACAGGCGTTTCAGGTTTTCAAAATGCGTTTTGATGTGCGATTGGATTCGATCATCTCGAGTGAGCGCAAGTGTGTTGTTGCGAATGGCCGCGAAAAAATTGAGGTGCAATCCCACAACTTCGGCAAGCGAACTCGCATTGAATTCGTTGATCTGCGAGAAATCGTGCAGACCCACCGATCCCGGCTCGAGGTATTCCCGCTGATAAATCCTTGCTGGATCGGAAGCGTTTTGTGCCTGGTCGAATGCTTGCCAGAATCGAACAAGATCATCGGTGATGAATTGAACATCACCGACCGAATCTCGAATGACCATTTGTGTTTTACTCGCCGCTCGAGAGGACGGCCAGGAACGCCTCTTGTGGCACGTCCACCGTGCCGATCAACTTCATGCGGGCCTTGCCCTTCTTCTGCTTGGATAAAAGTTTTTTCTTACGGCTAATATCGCCACCGTAACACT
>JANOWZ010000172.1:0-12488 GCA_031418155.1 Deinococcales bacterium | reverse complement strand
ATGTTGTAAACCACGTCCTTGTTGGTAAAAAGTGCCCAGGGTTTGTCATCGTCAAGCCGGGTGGCCGAACCGACCGCATTCAGCGTGGTTCCAGCAACGGTGATGGTTTTTCCGGGCAGCGATTCAGTGATCCACAAGACTTTCCTCGAGTTTGCACCGTTACCCTTGAAGCGCATGACCTCGGTCCAACGCACCAATCCGGTTTCGGGATCAAAGCGCACCACGAAGCGTTCCTGGCCCTCACCGAACGGCACGACGAGCATGGCGGTGGCATCATCCACCGCTTCCCAATGCACTCGAGGATCGGTCAGGAACACCGCTGGCATCGACATGGTTTCAGCCCACATGCCGAGGTTCGCGGCTTGATTCGCCTTTGCGTCGTTCTCGGTCGTTCCCCACGGCATTTCTTGGCGGCTTTTGCCATCAAGGTACGTTTCGTTGACGCGCATGATCGGAAATCCGAACCAGGTCGCCTCAATGTAATGCCGGTAATTTCGTCCAGCCTCATGCGTGAAGCGGAAGCGGGCCGGAAACGCTGGACCAGCCGCAACCGGGCGGATCGTGGCGCTACCGGTGATGACCGCCGAGGTGATCACTGGAATGTGATCCCCATAGAGCATGCGGTAAAAGCCTTCGACCGGTGCGGACAAACCCGCTGGGAGCGGCACCGTCTCGAGTTTGGCGGTGGCGGATTGCGCGAACACTGGGAATGGCGTGGGTTGCACCTGCAAGCCCAACCAAACAATGGCGATCAAACCGACGAGAACGGTCAGGAGAATTGACAAGAGTTTCACCTTGACCTCCGTTCAGCCCGCTTGTGATCCTTGACCAGCGTGCGTGTTCCAATGAATGCGGTCGTCTCGAGTTTTGGTGTTTGTGCAGCCTGTGTGACTTCATGTGGTCGCACCACCAAGACGGGAACATCGGCGTGGTGCAGCAAACTTTCTGCGATGCTGCCGAGCAAGAATTTCTCGAGTCCACGCCGAGCGTTCGTGCCAATCACAATCAAGCCAACGTTCTTGGCTGCCGCTTCGCGCAGGATCACATGTTGAATGCCGATCCCCTTCGCGGGCACTTGACGAATGTCGAGCATTTTTGGATCGAACGGGCGGCTGCGAATCCGAGTCCAGGCCGCCGCGATCAAATCCTCACCCTCGAGCCGCATTTTCTCGGCCTCGTGGTTTGGGTCCCAAGCGGCACCAGTTTCAATCGCGTACAAGGGCACGCCCGCATCGGGTAGAACATGCAGCACCTCGAGTGTGCTGCCGAGTTGTCGCGCCACTTCAGCGGCCTGATCGAGCACCGGATCGGTGATCTCGTCGAGGTCAATCGCCACGAGCAGGTGATCAAAATTCGGAGTCCGGGTATGTATGGCGTGCCGCACGAACAACACCGGGATCGAAGTCAGTTGGGCCACCCGTTCGGCCACGCTGCCCTGAAGCAATCGTGGCAAACCTTCACGCCCATGCGTTCCCATGACGATCAAATCGCAATGCTCGAGTTCGGCGACATCGGCCAAAGCCTGCGCAATGTTCGTACCCCTGAGCAGTGCCAATTTCGCTTCAAAACCTTGTTGTTGCGCCACGCGCACCCAAGCCTCGAGGAAACTCTGACCAAAGCGTTGTTTGGTTTCGATCTGTGCCTGCAAGCCGCGTTCTTCAATCACATGGGCGAACACAAGCCTCGAATTGGTTCGTCTGGCCCAGGCCAGTCCAACCTCAGCCGCCTGTTCACTCGCGGGCGTTCCGTCAACAGCAATCAACAGATGCTTGAACATGATCCACCTCCGGTCTCAAATGAATCTTCGGACAGCGTGATTACCAGACCGTTACCGCTCGAGTGAATTCATGCTGGGTGGTTCAGGTAATGGCTCGGTAACGACTGGATGTGACCCTGCTGTCAGGAGGCATACATGTTTCAACGAATCTTGGTCGCTGTTGACCACTCCAACCGCAGTGAGCGTGCTGTGCAACAAGCCGTGGCGATAGCAGAACGAACCGGTGCAGAAATGATCCTCGCCCATGTCATCGAACCGGATGGTATCACTGACAACGACTGGGCCACCGTGCCCTACGCAGAACGCAAACACGTTGCATCGCACCTGCTCGAGCGTTACGCCAAGTCGATCTTGATCCCCGTTGAAATGGAGTTGCTCGAAGGCAAAAACGTGGCTCTAGAACTCGCGCAATTGGCGACACGAACGGAATCAGACTTGATCGTCATTGGAACCCACGGCAGGAGCGGATTGGCCCGCTGGATTCAAGGCAGTGTTGCCGAGGAAGTCCTGCGCCGAGCCACGGTTCCAGTAATGTTGATCCGAGATGTCGAAGTCTTCAACGTCAACGAATCTCCGTTACGGCGTGTGCTGGTGACAACTGATGGAACGTCACTCTCGAGAGATGCGTTGCGTATTGCTCGAGAATTCACCGAGGATCTTCATGGCGAATTGTTCGTCCTGCACGTCACGCCCGACCCTGGCCTGCCACCCGCAGTTGGTCCAACACCCATTGATCAGAAAGCGTTGCGCCGTGACCTCGAGTTGGAAAGCGGATTGATCCTCAATCAAGCCATCCGTGACCTCGAATCCCCTCGAGCCCAACCCCTGCTGATCGCTGAGCATGGCAGACATGTCAGCGAGGCGATTGTTCATGCTGCACGTGACCACGGGATCGACCTGATCATCATGGGAACACATGGACGTTCTGGACTGGACCGTTTGTTGGTTGGCAGCGTGGCTCAGGGCGTGTCTTGTCGAGCAGAGGTGCCCGTGATCCTCGTCAAAAGTGGTCAGGGATTTGTCGATTCCGTGCGGACCGTGGCTGGAAAAGCAGTCTCGAACCGGATGGCATAAACAATCAAAGCGAGAATGGAAGCTCGAGCGTGACGCTCGAGCTTCCATTCTTGTTGATCGAAATTATGAAGCACCACCCATGTGCTTCAACGCGGTAACATCGGACGCAGGTAGCGCAACACACTTGGGTACTCGAGTTCGTACAGCGACCCAGAGGGCGTTGCGAACTCGAGGATGTCGGGTCCATTCATCAAGACGCGGCGCATGTGCATCATGCCTGAAGGTTCATTCAAGGAGACCGGCGCGACCACGTACTCACCGGTCGAATCGTGCGCCAAGCGTGGCATGCGTTGCGCTTCAAGGTCCCAGGTGTCTTCATCACTCAGGTTATCTTGATCGTCGGCTGGATTGTCCTCATCGTCTTCTTGGGAAGCCTCGAAGCCATCGGCCCGCATCAGGGTTTCGCCAGGTTCCTCGAGTCGGGCGATGGCTTCAGCCAATTCAAGGGCGCTCATGGTGAACCGTTCACGGTTGAGCCCATCATCGAAGATCAAAACGATCTCGTCCTCTCCGGTGGGATGTGCCGTCAGTCCGCGCAATCCCGGCAGGGAAACGACAGCGTTGCGTTTGAATTCGCGTTTGGTGAGGACGGGTTTTGCGTCGCCTTGGCTTCGTGTCATGGTCTTCGTTCGCCTCCCACTCCCCAGGCGGTCTCGAAGGCGGCGCGATCCATGGCGAAATAATCCTTGTTCTTGGCGGTGTAGCCCGTCCATTTGTCGGGCACGTCCTCTTCGGGAAAGATCGCGCTGACGGGACAGGCCGGAACGCACGCGCCGCAATCGATGCACTCGTCGGGATGAATGAACAATTGCACTTCGCCGCGATCCTCGCTCGCGTCTGGATGAATGCATTCGACTGGGCAGACATCCACGCAAGCCCGGTCCTTGACCCCGATGCAGGGTTCACAAATCACGTATGGCATAAATTCCTCCGTTTCGAGTTGAGCTTGGGCCTGAGGCATTACGAATCGGTTACGGATTGCCGGTAATGGTGCGGTAACTGCCTTGAGAAAGACTCTCAAGAAGTTCTTCTTGGCTGCGCGATCTTGCAAGACTCAAGGCAAACTCACTGTGAATGCTTGAAGTTTGCGTTCACTCGAGATCGACCAGCACGAAAGGGGGTTCATCATGAAATCAGAAATCAGCAATGCCCGAACTCACCCGGCAAGATCCGCCAAGACAACGGCGCAAAAGCCAGTCTCATCCAAATCCGACCTGTCCAAAGCGGTTGCGTCCAAACCTGCTCCGTTCAAACCTGCTGCGGCTAAATCACCGGGCAAAGGCCATTGGGTGCGTTGGTTCCGCGAGGTTGGCATCAAGGATGTGCCGCTGGTCGGTGGCAAGAACGCCAGCCTCGGCGAGATGCTGCGTGAACTCGAGCCGCACGGGGTGCGCATCCCGGATGGTTTTGCGATCACCGCCAAAGGGTACTGGCATTTTCTCGAGGTGAATAGACTGGTCGAACCGATCCGCAAGGAATTGAGTGGACTCAAACGCCAGGACGTGCGCGACTTAACGGCGCGGGCCAAGCGTTTGCGCAACATGATTCTCAAAGGACAGTTCCCGCCCGATCTCGAACAGGAAATCCTCGAGAATTACCATCTGCTCTCACGCCAAGCCGGGATCGAAGAGGTTGAGGTCGCCGTGCGTTCGAGCGCCACCGCCGAGGATTTGCCAGGCGCGAGCTTCGCCGGTCAGCAGGAAACCTACCTGCACGTGCACGGCGATGCTGAACTGCTCGAGAGCGTCAAGAAGGCGATGGCCAGCTTGTTCACCGCACGGGCGATTGGTTACCGCGAGGACATGGGTTTTGATCATCTCAAGGTCGGTTTGTCGGTCGGGGTGCAACTGATGGTCCGGGCCGACCTCGGCTCGAGCGGCGTGATCTTCACGCTGGATACCGAATCCGGCAACCGCAACGTGGTGTTCTTGACCTCGATCTGGGGCATTGGCGAGAACATCGTTCAGGGTCGGGTTGGACCGGATGAGTTTTACGTGCACAAGATCACGCTTGAGCAGGGCTTCCGTCCGATCATCTCGAAGAAACTGGGCAGCAAAGAATTCCGCATGATTCACGACGAATCCGGTCACCGCCTGAAGAATGTTCCAGTGCCCGTCTGGCAGCGCGAGGTCTTCTCGGTGACGGACAACGACGTAATGCAACTCGCACATTGGGCGCTCGAGATTGAACGGCATTACTCGCGCAAGCATGGCAAGCCCACACCGATGGACATCGAATGGGCCAAGGACGGCGAGACTGGCGAACTCTTTATTTTGCAGGCCCGTCCCGAAACCGTGCACAGTCAAAGCAAATCCCCGGAGGTCAGATTTTATCGTCTCGAAGGAAAAAGCAAGGTGCTCGCCGAAGGCATCGCGGTGGGCGAGGCGGTCGCGGTTGGCACAGCACATATGATTGCCGATCCAAAAGACATGGATTCGTTTCTTCCCGGAGAAGTGCTCGTGACCGAGGTCACCAACCCCGATTGGGAACCGATCATGAAAATCGCCAGCGCGATCATTACCGAACGCGGTGGTCGCACCAGTCACGCGGCCATTGTCGCTCGAGAACTCGGCATTCCCGCTGTGGTCGGTGCCACCGGAGCCACCCGTCAGATCAAAACCGATCAGATGATCACGCTCTCCTGCGCCGAGGGCGAGGTTGGCAAGGTCTATGAGGGCATGCTCGAGTACAGCGTCGAAACCGTAGACCCGAACACGCTCGGCGAGACGCGGACGCAGGTGATGCTGAACCTCGGCAATCCAGATGGAGCGTTGAAGTTCGCGCAGATGCCGAACGATGGTGTTGGTTTGGCCCGCATGGAATTTATTTTCGCCTCGGCGATCAAGGTGCATCCATTGGCATTGACCCGGTACGAAACGTTGCCGATTGCGGTCAAACGCGAGGTGGACGAAATCACCCATGGGTACAGTGACAAGACCGAATACTTTGTGGACACCCTTGCCCGAGGCATCGCCATGCTGGCGGCGGCGTTCTATCCCAAACCGGTGATCTTGCGCTTCTCGGATTTCAAAACCAACGAGTACGCGCACCTGGTCGGCGGGGCAAGTTTCGAACCGCACGAGGAAAATCCGATGCTCGGTTGGCGCGGCGCATCACGCTACTACCACTCAAATTACAAAGAGGGCTTCATGCTCGAGGTCGCCGCCGTCAAGCGCGTGCGCGAACAAATGGGCCTGACCAACCTCAAGGTCATGATTCCGTTTTGCCGCACCGTCGCCGAAGGTGAGCGCGTGCTCGAGGCGATGCGCGAAGGTGGCCTCGAGCGCGGCAAGAACCAGCTCGAAGTCTACGTCATGGCCGAGATTCCTGCCAACGTGATTCTGGCCGAAGAATTCGCCGAAATCTTCGATGGCTTCTCGATAGGCTCAAACGATTTGACGCAACTTGTCCTTGGCGTGGACCGTGACTCGAACCAGGTGGCGGCACTGTTCGACGAACGCAATGAAGCCGTCAAACGCTCGTGTATTGAACTGATCCAACGGGCGCACAAACACCACCGCAAAGTTGGCATCTGCGGCCAAGCGCCAAGCGACTACCCGGACTTCGCAGCCTTCCTGGTCGAGCATGGCATCGATTCGGTCAGCCTGACCCCGGACTCGGTGGTGCGCACCAAACAACGCATCCTTGAGGTTGAGAAAAGATTCGGCAAACGCATCAAGGTCTGAAATCTGCTCAAAATCTTGGCCGAAGAATTGGAGGTTACGCGATGGGTACAAGCATTCACGAACACGAAACCCTCGAGTCGGCCCTGGCCCCGTTTTACAAAGCGAAGGCCGGTCAACTCAGCGTGGTCAACATTCCCGATTGGCCCTACTTGATGATCGATGGACAGGGCGATCCGAACACCTCAATGGCCTACAAAGATGCGGTTGAGGCGCTCTACAGCGTTTCCTATACCCTGAAATTCGGTTTCAAACACCGGGGCATCGAGTACAAGGTTGCACCACTCGAGGGCCTGTGGTGGAGCGAAAACATGCTCGAGTTCAGCCGTGGCCGCAAAGACCTTTGGCATTGGACGATGATGATTGCCCAACCAAAAGAAGTCACGCCCGAACTCGTTCAGATCGCTTTGAACGAGGTTTGGCACAAGAAGAAACTGCCCGGTGTTGAGAACATGCGCCTCGAGCAATTTCACGAAGGATTGGCCGCACAAGTTTTGTACGTTGGACCGTATACCAGCGAAACGATCAGCATCTTGGCCTTGCACGCCTTCATCCGTGATCAGCGCGGTCATTTTCATGGTCGGGTGCAAAAACACCACGAGATTTACCTGTCCGATCCGAACCGAACTGCACCGGAGAAATTGAAAACCATCATCCGTCAACCGTTCACGCCTGGCTGACTCGAGACGGACCATGAGGCACGAAACCTCAAAACGCCTGAAGAAGATCATCCTCAAGATTCGTCGGCCCACGATGCTGTTTGTTGGCGCGAGCCTGTTCGCGGTTTCAATCTGGCTTCGGCGCACTGTGTCAATTCAAGTCGTCTTTAAAACTGGCGGTATCCTTCTTGACCCTGAGGGCAGCACCTGACGGGCTTGGGTCGCTTCGGATACACGACCAGTAAGACGACTTGATTTTTCGTCACCCGCTCACCTTGGATTGAAAGCAGAAAACCGCTGCTTTCAATCACGACTTGGTATGACCCGAGGGATTGTTCTTTGGCGCGATCATCGGGATCACGCTCGGCGCGGTAACGGTCTCGTAATTCGGCGGCACTAGCCTCAGCCTGTGGGACATCATATTTTCCAAGATTACGCCGCGACCGTTCAGCAATGGATGGTGCGTGACCCGTACACCACAACCAGGTACGAACACTCGAGCGATGCCTTGCAACAAATGCAATCGCATCGGGTGCAGTATTCGCCGGTACTCGAGGCTGGCGAACTGATCGGTTTGGTCAGCGAACAAGACTTGCAGGGTGCAGAACTCCAAACTGCGATCATCGACGCTCGAGGAGCGCAATCAGGTTCAGATCCGATTTTGGTTGATGATGTGATGCGATCCATCACCCCAACAATCCGTGAAAACGTCACGCTCGAGGTTGCCACAGAACGCCTTTTGGATTGTGCGGCCATGGCGTTTCCAGTGGTGGATTGCGACCGCAAACTCATCGGCGTGATCTCGATTGTGGATGTGTTGTGTGCCGCGTTCGCCATGCCACAACACGCGATCCCGAGCCGGACATTTGGGAGGCAACGTGTATAAACGCATTCTGATTCATGTTGATGGTTCGTTGCAGGCTGGTCACTCGGTTCGCCTCGGCATCAATCTGGCACGCACAATTGGTGCGCATCCGATCCTGTTGCACGTCAGTCGGGAGGGGACCGCTACTCAAGTGATGGACACTCCACAAAGCGGCGAACACGGACTTGAGTTGCTGCGACGCGAACGCAATCATGCCAGACGCGATGGTCGGCCTCCAGATGCACGCTTTGAGCGTTCGCGGGACGTGGCTGAAACCATCATTCGGGTGGCGCAGGACGAGGATTGCGACCTGATCATTTTGGCTTCACATCAGCGTGACGATCTCGAGCGTTTGGTTGGAACCGGCCTCGCCGAGCGAGTCATGCGTGCGACCGCCATTCCCGTGCTGATCGAGCAAGGACAGCCTTGGGCTGAATCTCGAGCCACCTTGCGAGCGCCCGGAGTGAATAGCCCAGAAGATCCGATGCCCGTGTTTGCCAAGTCAAACACGGGTCATTGAAGGTCCAAAGAAATCACAGCGTTGGCCTCGCCCGCAACTCCTGCAATGCCGCCTCGAGCGTCTGCCAGGCCAGTGTCGCGCATTTGATTCGTGCGTGCAGTTTTGAAACACCAGACAGTGCCAGCAAATCGCCAAGTTCGGGTGCGGGCGGTTCGCCGCGCAACATCGCATGAAACGTTGTGGCCAGCTCGAGCGCCTCAACGGTGGTCTTTCCCTTGATGGCTTGGGTCATCAAACTGGCACTCGCGGTTGAAATCGCACAGCCAGATCCGGTAAAGGCCACTCCCTCAATCACATCGTCAGCAACCCGCAACTGCAACTCGAGTTCGTCGCCGCAACTCGGATTGCTCGCGCCTAAACTGATGGTGGCTTGCTCGAGAACCTTTCGGTTGCGCGGACGCTGGTAATGCTCGAGGATGATGTTGCGGTACATCTCCTCGAGCAAACCTTTCGCAGAATTTTCGATCAGATGTTCAGGCATCCAAAGCCTGTTCAAGTCCATCGTTGACCCAGGTTAATGCCTGAGGCAAGTTGAGTTCTGTGGCGACCAACAGGGCCACCTCGAGCAGTTCGGTTGCAGCGAATCCTTCGCCGTGCATGGCCCGTACCCGCTGGAGAATCTGGTCTTGTTTGCGTCCAGCGGTGACGAGCGAAAGTTCGATCAACTTGCGTTCTCGAGGACTGAGAATACGGGCGTGTTCGACTTCGGGTTGCGGATCGACATTGCGTGTTTCGGCGCGGGTGTTCATGATGCCTCCTGTTCAGGCTTGAAAAGGATTCGAGACTTCAGGCTGGTGTGAGTCGCTTGTTGCTTGAGCGTCGTGCCAGGTTCGCCACAAAAACAGCACAGACCAGTGCCACGACGGCCAGCGCCAAGAATCCCGCTGTGTATGAACCCGTGCGGTCCAATAGCAAGCCCATCTCGAGCGGTGGGAAGAATCCACCCAAACCACCAAAGGCTCCGACCAGGCCGGTGACTGTGCCGGTCTCAGTGGGGAAGTATTCGGGCACGAGTTTGAAAACGGCTCCGTTACCCAGACCGACCGCCGCTGCGAAGACCAGTGCGCCAACCGTGAACGTCACGATGCTTGAGGGGATCAGCAGCAGGGCGCAGGCGATGATCGTTAGGTAGACGCCGACCAGAATTCGGGCACCTCCGATCTTGTCGGCGAGCCAACCGCCAATCGGTCGCATGATGGTGGCGATCACCACAAAGCCCGCCGTGCGCAAACCAGCATCGGACAACTCGAGGCCGTAGCGGGTGGTCAATAGGGTTGGCAGATAAACGCCCATCGCCACGAAACCGCCGAAAGTCACGAAGTAAAACAGGCTCAGCAGCCACGCCATCGGTGAGTGTTGCAGTACCGCAATCATGTCGGAAAACTTCTTGGCCTGACCGGGTTTCGCATCTCGAGCGAACAGCCAGAAGACAAAGCCCCAAGCGAGGCTGACCAGTCCAAAAATCCAGACCACCGGATGCCACGATCCGAAGGCATTTGCCAAACGCGGTGCGAAAAAGACGGCAATGCTCTGCCCGATGTTGCCCGCGCCGAAAATACCCAAAGCAGTGCCTTGTTTGGATGCGTCAAACCATTTGCTGCTGAAGGCCACACCGACCGAGAAGGTCGTGCCCGCGATGCCGAGGAAAAATGCCCAGAACAGTAGATTGCCGTAAGAACTCGAGAGTGCAATGCCCGCCGTTGGAATGATTGTGAATAGCAGCAACAGGCTCATGACGATTCGACCACCGTAGCGGTCGGCCAGCACACCCATCACCAAACGCCCGAGCGAGCCGAGCAACACGGGAATGGCAATCAGCAATGCGGTTTGCGTCTGACTGAGGGCGAGTTCTTTTTTCAGAATCGGTGCGAGTGCGCCCAACAAACCCCAGACCGCAAAACTGAGGGCGAAGGCCATGGTCGAAAGAAACAATTGACGGTTCTGATTTGGCATGGGTACGTTCTGCATAAGTACGTCCTCCGTGGGTTCGAGCATTGGTGTTTCTCGGCTCGGTGCGACGAGGATCACGGACAGCCATTACCGCTGCGTTACGGCGCATCCATCAACTGCTTGACGGGCCGAACAGTCGCGCACAGCCCTCGAGTGCCGTCACGAGCGCGTCCACCTCCTCGAAGGTGTTGTACAGCCCAAACGAGGCGCGAGCCGTGGATTGCACGCCCAGGGCTCGCATGGCGGGCTGTGCGCAATGGTGTCCGGCGCGAACGCAGATACCGTCGGCATCCAGAAACGAGGCGACATCGTGTGGGTGAGCCCCGTGAACGTTGAGCGAGATCACGCCAGAACGGTCATCGCCGCGAGGTCCGTAGATCGTGATGCCCTCGAGTTGATCCAGTTTCTCGAGTGCGTATCGGGTCAGTGTTTGCTCGTGCTCAAAGACGGTTTCGAGTCCCACCGTCTCGAGATACCGTGCCGCCTCAGCCAATCCGATGGCCTCGGCAATTGCAGGCGTGCCTGCCTCAAACCGCATCGGCGGATCAGCGTATGTGGAACGGTCCGAGAACACCTCACGGATCATTTCACCACCACCGAGAAACGGCGGCATGGAATTCAACAACTCGAGCCTGCCCCACAGCACACCAATGCCAGTTGGTCCGAGCATCTTATGACCAGAAAAAGCATAAAAATCTGCGCCGAGTTCTGAGACATTCACAGGCAAGTGTGGCGCACCTTGAGCACCATCGATCAGACACAACGCGCCAACATCATGCGCCATCTGCGCGATTCTCGAGACGGTATGAATCGTGCCGAGCGCATTTGAAATGTGTGCGACTGCGACCATTTTGACCCGACCGGATTTCAACAATTCTTCGCAATGCTCGAGATCCAACCGGCCTTCCGGCGTGATCCGCACGGCTTTGACGCTCGCACCACGCTGTCCGGCCACGAGATGCCACGGCACCAGGTTCGAATGATGCTCGAGTTCCGTAGCCACAATTTCATCACCAGATTTAAGGTTGGCGAGACCCCACGAGTACGCGACCAGGTTGATCGCCTCGGTCGTGTTGCGCGTGAAAATCACCTCGTCCGAATTGCTTGCGCCAATGAAATGCGCCAGGATTTTTCGCGCCTCCTCGTACAAGTCGGTCGCCTCGCTCGAGAGTTGATAGACGCCACGATGAACATTCGCGCCAACCTCGCGGTAGTAACGGTCCATCGCTTTCAGGACGCTGTTCGGTTTGAGGCTGGTCGCGGTCGAATCGAGATAGACCAGCCGCTTGCCATTTACGGTTCGCTCGAGCAACGGAAAATCGGCGCGAAGCTGTTCCAAATCTCGAGGTGCTGTACGTGCGTTCATGCTGTCACCTGCGAATCATGCGAACGAGGCCGAAACAAACCAGGGCGATCACAACCGAACTGATCGCGGCGGGCCAAAGGATGCCGCGTTGTCCACCGAGGTACGCATCCAACCCTGAGATCAACAAAAACAGTTGCAGCATCCACAGGATCAGCACGAACATGAAGATGCCGTCAATGACCCACAATCGCGGCTCTCGAGGGTCCCTCATGCCTCACCACCGCCCACCGCGAAGATCTTGCCATCGGCAACCTCGAGTACGATTCGGGCCAACCCGCGCTGCGGTGGCCCAGCGAGCACGTCACCAGATTTCGCATCGAAGAATCCCTCGTGGCACGGGCACTCGAGTTGACGGCTCTCCTCGCCGAAGTAAACGCTGCATCCGAGATGCGGGCAACGTTGCGAGAAGGCATTCAGGCTGCCATCTTCGTGCCGAACCAAGATCGCGTGCATGCCGGGTTCCGGGTACTCAAAGCTGAGGACGTTGTTTCGCTCGAGTGATTCGGTTGTTGCAAGCTCGAGCCTTGAAGTTTTCCTGGGAACCGTTGGAAAACTCGAGCGGGCCGCCAGGAAAACATTCCCCGCTGCCATCGC
>JANOWZ010000171.1:0-1833 GCA_031418155.1 Deinococcales bacterium | reverse complement strand
TACGCGGGCGAAAGTCGTCGCAACACTTGAACGGGCGCGGGCCGACAAAATCCAGGCCGAAATTGATTTCGTCCTCGAGCAAATGCGGGAATGCGGATCGATTTCCCATGCGCAAACGCTCGCCGAGACCCATGCCAAACGGGGTCTGGAAACGCTTGAGGCAGCACTTCAACCCTTGCCGGGTCGGGATGCGGTGCAACAGATTCTCAGTACGGCCCGCTCGCTCGCTTCGAGGGTCGCATAACCCGAACCGATCTTTGTATTCACATTCTGATTTGCAGGCTGAATTTCTATGTCTGCGACGGCGTGAATATGACCCTGGGCGCCTGATGGCCTGACAGATTTTATGAGGACACCAGAAACGCAAAAGTCCTCCCATGTAACCCAGCAATCGCTTTTGCAGCCGTCACACCCGACCGTTTCCTAAACCCCAATGGCTCAGGATCAACACCACCCACCAAAGCAATCCGTTCAAAAATGGCTGTACCAACCGCAACTGCTCGACGAACCCAACGCCAACCGATCTTCAGATAACTCAGCCCTCGAGACCAGTGCGCATCCACAGTACGACGCAAACCATTCGTAACGACCTGCGTGCCTTCTGACACCAGCAACAGCATCGTCACACCCAATACGAGCAGTAATCGCTCGAGACTTTCAGCATCACGCAATCCAGAATCTTCCAAATTGAATGCACCGCTGTCTTGGCCCCACACCAGCACCTGACGGGCTTGGGCCGCTCTTATCGTCCAGGAAGCATTCCTCGATTTCAAATCGCCAACCGTACTCAACGAATGTTTGTTCGCTCGTTGGTTCATCACTGACCACCGCCCACAATTCGTTGACACCCTCAGGTCGGGCCAGTGCGATATGCACCAACCCAAAATGCTTCGCTGTCAAGCGCACGTTCTGGTAGTACTTCGCCTGTCCTGGTTCGAGTGCGACCTGACCAACTTTGCATAACAATTGCTTGTCTGGCGAGTAAATGTTGAAGCACGCTTTGATCCGAATTCTGTACGACCAACCGAAGTCCGTGAGCCGTTGCATTAAGTTGATATCGGCAAAACCACGATCAGCCAGGAAAATCACTTTGCAACGTTTGACATGACGCAAGATGGCTCTGGCAGTGTTGAGCACCTCCTCGAGTTGCTCGAAACTGACACTCGCGCTGGCATGAGCAATCACGGTTTGCACGAGTGGCACGGCCCGTCCTCGGTAGAGAACAACGATTCGGATAATGCAGTGGGTTTCAAAAATCAGACTGGTATCGAGCGCGAGTCTGAATTCGTATTCACCCCATTCTTGAAGTGCTTGCGTGATCAACGGGGTGTACACGTGCTGCGCGATGATGTGCTTGTTTGTCAGCCAACGGCTAAAACGCCGTTCAGTGCTTTGGGCTCGAGTGGCTTGGGTTTGAACGCTGGGAATCCAGTTGGGCGGGTTGCTCGAGCCGGTTTGGATTAATCCTGTCACCATCCAGGCGAGAGTTTTGGCGTTTCGGGTGTCGTTCCAGGGACTTTGTAAAAGGTGGTTGAGGGTGGCAGTGTAGAGTTTGGTTGCGTCTCCGGTTGTAATTTCTGGCGTCATAACCGAGGAGTTTACAATTCGGGGACGCGCTCATACTTTCTGTCAGGCCCTCAGCCCTGGACGCTCATTTTCAGAAAACCTGTTAGACTTTTTAATCGCGGTGGGTTGATGAATCCGCCCGTTTTTAGATGTTCGATTTCAAATGCTCGAGGTTGATCCGTTTGCGCCGGAACCTGCGTTTTTATCATCCCCTTGGAGGTCTTTGTGGAAACGGTGCGCGTCTCCGGTCAATCCCGTCCCAATTCA
>JANOWZ010000170.1:0-1826 GCA_031418155.1 Deinococcales bacterium | reverse complement strand
AAAACCGTGCTCAAATACACGAAAGCGGATTTGGAAATTGGAGGCAGCGCCCTCGCTGTTCCCAACCTGACCCTGACCGGCTTCTCAGACACTCCTCGAGGGCTGGCGTTTGACAATGCGGGCAACCTCTGGGTGGTGTTGGTGGGACCGGGCAACACCGGCACCGGCAGCCTCGAAGAAATCCTGCTCGAGAACCTGGGTGGGACTGGATCACAAGTGCGCCAGACGGCCCGCACGATCACGGGTTTTGGCACCATCAGCATTGGCATGCCCGCCTTCAACCCAACGCCCAGCAACCTGCCGATTCAGAACAAATGATCTTGCGAACAGACCGAGCCAACACCCAATCTTTTCTTGCCTCGAGACCAACCACACTGGGCCGATCACCGCGTAACCAGCACGTAACTGAGCGCTGCATAGCCTGTAAACAGAAAAGAAAAGGGAGGTAGGTATAGGAGGCTCCAACACCTCGGTTCGGCGTTCGTTCACCGTCCATTCCATTTACCCAAGGAGGTTTTCAATGAAATTTCGCAACCGTTGGTTTGGCCTGACCTGCCTCGCCGTCGCACTGGTGAGCGTGCTGGTCGCCTGTCCCGCTGGATCGACCAACCCGCCAGACAACACAGAGACCGCAAAGTTTGACACCGCCAAATTCGATAGCGCCAAATTCGGGCCGTAAAACGCGATTCGATCCCAGACCGCCATCCATTTCGAGACATTCAGCACACACGGAGAACCACCATGAAAGCATCCAATTTGAAATCATTCGCTCTCGGCTTTGGAATCGCCATTTCTGCATTGGGCTTGTACGCGCTCGCGGCTACACTGACCACTTTCAAGGCGGGTGATGTCGTTAGCTCGAGCAAGATCAACGACAACTTCACAAATTTGAACGCCGATGTCGCAACGTTGAACACGAAGGTAGCGGAAACAGCCGCGAAAGTGACAGACGCGCCTGGATTCAACTCGACTGAAGGTGATAACTCAAATATTGCTGTTCCCAATCCAGCGGCGTCCATCAAGTCCGTGACCCTGGAAGCTCCAGCGGCTGGTTTCGCCATCGTGACCGCTGACCTCAATTTTACTTTTGCTCATGTCACTGGGACAAATACCACAGGAGAATTCAGCCTTTCAAAAACCGCAGGTGCGGCAGCCAATGTGGAAAATTCGCGGATTGTCGGCATTGGCCCGAGCTGGCCAACAAACACTGAGATGTTTCAACCTGTGGCGCTCACAGAAGTGTTTGCTGTGACCAAAGGTGCGAACACCTTTCACCTCAATGCCTTGCGATCATCAGGTGCTGCCGGATCGCAAGCCGTTCGTGGCGTGAAACTGACCGTGATTTATGTGCCCACCAGGTACGGAACTGGTGTGACCGTCAACTAAAGCATCATTCCTCAATTCACTCCTGCACCTGAACGATGCTCAAGGTGTTCACATCCTCGGACGTTTCCCCTCGGGTCATCACGGCTCGAGGGTTCGGCCCGAAACCAGGCTGTCGTACAAGCTTGAACTTTTGAATCGGATCATTTCGCTCGAGCGTTCACGATTGGCACACAGCGATTCGCTCGAGCCAGTCTCAAACCCAGCTTGAAGCATTGCAGGCCGTCGGCATCCCGCATTCCAGCATCAGGAACGGTGGAATCCAGTGAGGGTACAGTTGTCCGAATCCAGGTCTTCGATTGCCAAACGCCTGAACGTGGTCGTCTCGAACCGCGCTGGCATGGCCTTGGGCATTTGGGGCGAACCCGGCGTCGGCAAGACCTTCACGGTTCAGGCGGTGCTGCGCGAAATGCCTTGCCGCAGCTTGAACTTGCACGCCACGG
>JANOWZ010000169.1:0-1542 GCA_031418155.1 Deinococcales bacterium | reverse complement strand
GGGCTTTCGGTGAGATGACTTTAATTCGATTCGCGTGCAGCACGAGATAGGCTTGGATTTCAACGGTTCTCGTGCTCGTCAGGGTATTTCGATATTCGCGTAACGGATTTCTGGTTCGCAAAAAGTTTCCGGACTATTGAAACACTGGACCTCTTGAGTAAGTGGATCTTCTCGAGATATTGAATGAACGGGGTCTCGTGTTTGCTCCGACTCGAGCCAGAAAATTTCACGCGAAACAGATTTATGCAAGAGGTCTACTTCTGACAGGTGATGCTTCAAGTCAAATTGAACAAAAAATCTTGCACCGGTGCATGCCGACCCCGCACGAACTCGAGAATGCGACCGGCCACATAAGTCGCCAATCGAACCGGCACGGCATTTCCAATCTGTTGTTCCAAATCGGTTTTGCCACCAGTGAACACGAAATTTGCCGGAAACGTTTGCAACCGAGCACGTTCCAACGTGGTCAAAGGACGCAAACCTTCCAGGGATGTCACGGGATCTCCGGGATGCAATTGGTAAGTGCTGGGAATCGGACGGTTCACACCACGAATCGTTGGGCTGGGTTCATCAACACTGAAAACCGCACGACGCGCATAACTGCGCGGATGACGGTAGTAAAACTCGAGGTTGAACGCATCACCCAGGTACTCACGGACCGTCATGGGTTGCGAACTCAAACCGGCCTGCAAGACATCTTGCAAAGCGTTTCGAGCACCGCCACGTTCACCGATCAAAAACAGGCGTTTGCGTCGTTGGGGCACGCCACACAAACTGGCATCCAGAACAACTTGTGTCAGGCCGTACCCAGAGTCCTCGAGCAACTCGACAGCGTGACGGTACGCTTGAGATTTAAGGGCCAGTTCCACGTTTTCCATCACGAACCAACGTGGCGCGACAGCATTGACGATCTGCGCGAATTGAACGGTCAGGTCGGCACGTCCCAAATTCGTGTCGCGCCTCCCGGCACTCGAGAAATCATGACATGGTGGGCCGCCAACAATCATCTCTGGTGCGAACGCAATCAAGTCTGTGAAATCTTCCAAGGTGCTTAAATCCACCCGATAGGCAGGGTGCGAAAAATTCTGGCGGTAGGTTTCAAGTGCTGGCTTCCAATGGTCGTAGGCGGCAACCACTTCAAAACCGGCGTTTTGAAACCCGAGTGACATTCCACCACAGCCAGAGAACAAATCGATGGTTCGCATGTCAGTCGAACAATCCCGGTGTGTTGACGATGATCGCAGCGAATCGACGCTCGGGTGAGACAGGGTGGGCCATTGCCCATAATGTAACGAATTTCATTGGCCTCGCAAACTCGAGGTGCGTGAACTTTGAACCAGCAACTTTCCCCTCTCCCGTTATCCTCAGTGAATGAATGCCGAATCCCGAGCCTCACTCACTTTGTTTTTCACGCCGGGGTTGGGTCCGGTCAAGATCAAACTCTTGCTCGAGCATTTTGGGAACGCCGAAGATGCCGTATCTGCGAACCTGACCAAATTGCGAGAGGTTCAAGGTTTGGACTCGAACAGCATGGCCGAAATC
>JANOWZ010000168.1:0-2825 GCA_031418155.1 Deinococcales bacterium | reverse complement strand
AAAACCGTGCTCAAATACACGAAAGCGGATTTGGAAATTGGAGGCAGCGCCCTCGCTGTTCCCAACCTGACCCTGACCGGCTTCTCAGACACTCCTCGAGGGCTGGCGTTTGACAATGCGGGCAACCTCTGGGTGGTGTTGATGGGACCGGGCAACACCGGCACCGGCAGCCTCGAAGAAATCCTGCTCGAGAACCTGGGTGGGACTGGATCACAAGTGCGCCAGACGGCCCGCACGATCACGGGTTTTGGCCCCATCAGCATTGGCATGCCCGCCTTCAACCCAACGCCCAGCAACCTGCCGATTCAAAACAAATGATCTTGCGAACAGACCGGGCCAACACCCAATCTTTTCTTGCCTCGAGACCAACCACACTGGGCCGATCACCGCGTAACCAGCACGTAACTGAGCGCTGCATAACCTGTAGACAGAACAGAAAAGAGAGGTAGGTATAGGAGGCTCCAACACCTCGGTTCGGCGTTCGTTCACCATCCATTCAATTTACCCAAGGAGGTTCTCAATGAAATTTCGCAACCGTTGGTTTGGCCTGACCTGCCTGGCCGCCGCACTGGTGGCCGTGCTGGTCGCCTGTCCCGCTGGATCGACCACACCGCCAGACAACACAGAGACCGCAAAGTTTGACACCGCCAAATTCGATAGTGCCAAATTCGGGCCGTAAAACACAGGTCCATTCGATCTCAACACCTCGAGACCTTCAGCACACGGGAGAACCACCATGAAAGCATCCAACTTAAAATCATTCGCACTCGGCTTCGGCATCGCCATTTCCGCGTTGGGCCTGTACGCGCTCGCGGCAACACTGACGACGTTCAAGCCAGGTGATGTCGTCAGTGCGCAACTGATCAATGACAACTTTGCCCTGAAACAAGACCGGGTGACGGGAACCTGCGCCGCAGGCTCGAGCATCCGGGAGATCGCGGTTGATGGCACGGTCACCTGTCAGGCGGACAACGGCGGGCCGGGT
Source organism: Deinococcales bacterium (assembly GCA_031418155.1). Taxonomy (GTDB): domain Bacteria; phylum Deinococcota; class Deinococci; order Deinococcales; family JAAFIG01; genus JANOWZ01. Next base: position 1,840 of record JANOWZ010000168.1, on the reverse strand, counting down.
GGTGTGACGTACACCGCTGGGGCTGGTTTGGCCCTCAACGGCAGCGCCTTCAGCATTGACAGCAAATTCGCTCAGAAGTTCAAGGTTTCAGACTCCGAGGCTGGGCTGAAGGTGGAGAACACCAATACGGGCGTTGCTGCGGCTGGGATCGTGGGGTCCACTGCCAGTACGAATAGTTTTGGTGTTGGTGGAATTGCAACCGCATCAGGGAGCGGTGGTGTCATCGGAACAGGTCCTTTCGTGGGTGTGAGAGGGGAATCCACTGGTGGTACGGGCGTGGACGCTCGCACCGACACTGGTATTGCCCTCAGCGCCAAAGCAGGAGCCAGCGGCACGGCAGGCAAGTTTGATGGCAAGGTGGAAGTGACTGGGAATACCAGCTTGACTGGCGATGTCAACCTGAACGGCAAACTCAACAAGAAATTCTCGAGCACCAGTGCCACCCTCAGTCAGGCCACGCCCATCGCCTACGGAAGGGTGCAAGACGACGGCAGCCCCAATTTGGTCGTGACAGGCACGCTAAACTTCACCGTCACAAAATCCAGTGCGGGCATTTACGAGATCGCAACCGTCAAAGCGTCGGAAAGCGACATCAGTTTCCAGAACACCTTTGCTGTCGGGACCGCCCTGATCGCCAATGCGCCACAAATCGTGACCAACAAACCCGTCACCAGCACCAGTTCGTACCTGTTTTACCTCTGGAATCTGGATGGTTCACGCGCAATCAGTGGCAGTTTTGATTTTGTCATCTTCAAGCTTTGATCTTGACCCGGAACCAGTCACTCGAGCAGAACCTGCGATTTACCTGGCTTGATACACAAGGAGAAAATCATGTCAAAAGGAATTCACTTGAGGTCTTTCGCACTTGGCACATGCATTGCCATTTCCGCGTTGGGCCTGTACGCGCTGGCGGCAACATTGAACATCTTCAAAGAGGGTGATGTCGTTAGCTCGAGCAAGATCAATGACAACTTTGCTGCTTTGAACACCGATGTTGCAGCCATGAACGCAAAGTTTCCAGTCAAAACCGCAGACGTGGCCGACGGTGCGGTCAATGCCGCCAAAACCAGCGATGAACCCGGAGGAGCCCAAGCGGTCTCGAGTTCGGTAGGCTCTATCACCACTGCGGACGGCTATGACGTTCTGTTGTCCAGGGCCATCACTGCGCCCGCACCTGGCTTTGTTTTGGCGATTGGCTCGGGAGAATTTTGCTTCACCAAAGTGGCGGCAAAAGACGTGGGTTTTGGGGTGGCGGTCTCGACTGCCATCACACTGACAGATGCCAGCGAGAAGGCTTTTGTTTTGCCCGCCGCAGCTTCCGCCGGGGAATATTGCACCCCAATCAGCGTGCAAAAAATTTTCCCAGTGCCTGCCGGTGAAAAGACCATCAATTTCATTGGCTCGAAGTTTTTTACCAGCAACCCAGATGTACAAACGTTTGACCTGACGCTTTCACTGGTGTACCTCCCGACCGCTTACGGAACGGTTTCGCCATGAATGGACTTGATGCCGTTCCAATTCATGTCCATACCTGAATCACCTCTGCTCGAGCGTTCACGGTTGGCACACAGCGATTCACTCGAGCACATCTGAACACTTGCAGGCCATCGGCATCCCGCATTCCAGCATCGAGCATCCCAACATCAAGAACGGTGGAATTCAGTGAGGGTACAGTTGTCCGAATCCAGATCCTCCATCACCAAACGCCTGAACGTGGTCGTCTCGAACCGCGCTGGCATGGCCTTGGGCATTTGGGGCGAACCCGGCGTCGGCAAGACCTTCACGGTTCAGGCGGTGCTGCGCGAAATGCCTTGCCGCAGCTTGAACTTGCACGCCACGG
>JANOWZ010000167.1:0-5209 GCA_031418155.1 Deinococcales bacterium | reverse complement strand
GATGTTTTTCATGCCAGTTCGTACTTGGAAACCTTGATGCTCGGTCTGGGTTGGAATGAACCGGAACGTGCTGCTGAACGTTGTTGTTTGCAACGTGGACAGATTGATCTGAGGTCTTGGCTGAACGTGCATGTGCGTCCTGAGGAAGCTCAAACCTTGATGGCAGAACCGTTGAAGGCATTGCAGTATTTGGAACGTCAAACGGAATTGCTGCATACGACGTATCTGAAGTTCAAAGCTTTGGGTTTGGAAGTCATTGGCAGTGGGGAAATTGAAAGGGCGAATAAGAGTGTGATCGGGTCACGGTTGAAGGTGTTTGGAGCGCAATGGAGTGCGTGTGGGGCGCATTCGAAGGGTTTTGCTCGTGGGATGTGGGCATCCCAGCGTGAAGTGATGCAGTTCGATCAGGTTCGTTTTGAGGCGTTCCCTCGAGCGGCTTGAGATTCGTACCCAATTCGTGGACACACCCCAATGGTGTGGATGTTGTACCTGAAGCATTGCAGCGTATATCGAGCATGGTTTCATGGCCTGATCTTCACCTCAACCTGCCCTGAGTCAAGCTGCGCAAATCAATGCTGGTGGGGTAAAACGGGTTGTGAAACTAGAATCTGCCGAGATCCGTCTGGTGCGCCTGCCGCTCCTGCATCCATTTCAGATTTCGAGTGGAACCATGACCGAACGTTACTTCATCCTCTTGACCTTGCACAGTCAGGGGCTCGAGGGGCATGGCGAAAGCGTCATGGATGTCATTCCATACTGGCGCGAGGAAACCTTGCCCGGAGCACTCGAGCTTCTCAAATCTGTGCTGTTGCCTGCCGTAATTGGCAAGTCGTTCAACAATCCGAACGCTCTCGTGGGAACATTCGCGTACCTCAAAGGCAACCGCATGGCAAAGGCCACGCTCGAGACGGCTTTCTGGGATTTGTGGGCCAAATCGCTCGGGCAACCACTGGCGAACGTGCTGGGTGGCACTCGAGATGCAATTCAGGTTGGGGTGAGTTTGGGCATACAAAGCGATTTGAGCGTGACGCTCAAGCAGGTCGAGTCACATTTGCAACTTGGTTACAAACGCATCAAGCTCAAAATTCAACCTGGTCATGATCTCAACGTTGTTTCGCTCGTGCGCAAGCATTTTCCCGATGCGCACCTGACCGTGGATGCCAACAGCGCTTACACACTGAGTGATGCTCGAGTCTTTCAGCAATTGGATGAACACCTCCTGGATTACATTGAGCAACCGCTGGCGTTTGATGACCTTCACGACCATGCCAAACTTCAGGCGATGCTGCACACCGCGTTGTGCTTGGACGAAAGCATTCAAGATGCGGGTTTTGCCCGTAAAGCCCTGGAATCTGGCGCGGCCCGCGTGATCAACATCAAAACTGGTCGGGTCGGTGGGCACCTCGAATCCCGCAAGATTCATGACCTGACGCAAGCCTTTGGTGCTCCGGTTTGGTGCGGTGGAATGCTCGAGAGCGGCATTGGACGGGCGCACAACATCCATCTGTCAACGTTGGAGAATTTCACGAAGCCGGGGGACACGAGTTCTTCAAGCCGGTATTGGAAGCAGGACATCATCAACGAGCCGCTCGAGGTTGAGAACGGCATGATGCCCGTGCCAGTTGGTCCCGGCATTGGCGTGACTTTGAACATGCGGGCGCTCGAGAGCGTCACCGAGAGCACCGAGGTCATCAGGTGACTCCAGAGATTGAGTTGCGCGAATTGCATGGCATCAACGAATTTGCCGAATTGATCGCACTCGAGGAACGCATTTGGGGCATCGGTGAGGGCATGAACCGCGAACTCCTGACCGCGATGGTGCATGTCGGCGCACTTGCCGCCGGAGCCTTTGTGGCGGGCGAGATGGTTGCGCTGCTGCTCGGGATGCCGACCCGTGATGCGAACGTGCAACACTCGCACGCGCTCGGGGTGCTCGAGGAGTATCGGCGGTATGGGCTGGGTGCAAAACTGAAATGGTTTCAGCGCGATTGGTGTTTGGCACACGGCATCAACCGCGTGCTATGGACTTACGATCCGTTGCGGGTGGCGAATGCGCATTTGAACCTGCACAAGCTCGGTGCGAGTGTCGGCACGCATTACCGTGATTACTACGGCGAGATGCGCGGCATCAATGCGGGTGCGCCATCGGATCGGCTGTTGGCCGAATGGGATTTGCAAGCACCCAAGGTGATCGCACTGGCCGCTGGTGCAACGCCTCGGGCTTTCCCAACGGCTCAAACCACGAACAACGTTCAAGGCTCGAGACCGACAGAAGTTCACCTCGATCTCGGGCAGGCGCAACTGAGTTTCACGATCCCCGATGATTTTCCAGCGATGCAAACCGAAAATCCAGCACTGGCGCTCGAGTGGCGAGAACACACCCGCACCGTGCTTGACCATTACCTGCCGCTCGGGTATCGCCTGACAGATTTTGATGCGCAAACCAAACAGTATTTGCTCGAGCGTGGTGAAAATACGCCATGACCAACACTCAAGCCGTGCCATTTCCAATCAGATCACAAATGCGGCTCGAGGATTGAGACCCTATTCGGCGGGATTTCAATTCATGACTGTTGGAATTCTTTTTGTCCAGGACGACCTCAAGGACCCAAATCGATACTTTGAAATCAACTTCGAGTATTGTCATGGAGATCACCGAATACGCCTCGTCTTCCGCCCATGCGTCACTGGAGGGATTGGTATGCGTGTCCTACTGCAATTGCGATTTTCGCCTTCAACCCACGCCGAGGCAACGGCAGGTACTGCACTCAGCCGTGGGGTCAGCGCGGGACTCGAAGGCGTTGCGGCTGGCTTGACGCTCGATCCCAGCTATCCTCCGGTTCAACTTCCCGGCGTGCGATCCGTCGGCGGGGCAACGCGAATGGTTCTCGGTGCGGCCCCAGAGTTTTCGAGCGCCGCGCAGGACTCGAGTTACGTGGTCCGGGCGAGCATTCCCGACGGACCAACGCAAGCCGAGGTGATCGCCTCCGTCAGCGCACATCCAGACGTGATCGGTGTGTTCTCCGACCCGGTGATCGAATCGACCATCGTCTGTCCCGGTGATGCCGCCATTGGATCGGATGCCGATGTCGCCAACCGCTTGGGCGTGACCCAGTTGCAAGCGGCAGGCTTGGACGGTCATGGCGTGTACTTGGCGGTGGTGGACACCGGCATCAACCTCGTCCATTTGAAGGCCAAAGGCCGCAAAACGAAACTCTCAAGCATCAAGAGTTTCACGCCGCAGGGCGTGAACAGCAAGCCCGGCAAACACCCAGTGAATCATGGCACGATGTGCGCCTTTGATGCTGGAATTGCCGCGCCAAAGGCGACACTGCTTGACCATGCCCTTTTGCTCTCGAAAACCCCCGGTTCAACGGTCATGTCGGGGTTGCTGTCTGACGCGGTACAGTCCTACGGCAAGCTGAGAACCATCCTGGCCGCCATGCCCGCCACGAAACGTGCGATGGTCATCTCCAACAGTTGGGGAATGTTCTCGCCGACTTGGGATTTTCCGCCCGGACATCCCGGCAATTACAGTGACAACCCGGCGCATCCGTTTAACGTGATCGTGGCCAGTCTCGAGGCCGATGGGGCTGACATCCTGTTTGCCGCTGGCAACTGCGGTCGTGATTGCCCAGATGGTCGTTGCAGTTTCGGCACGGCACGTCCGATTTGTGGCGCGAACTCGCACCCGGCGGTGATCAGCGTCGCCGGTGTGGACGTGACCAAGGCACGGGTTGGCTATTCCTCGCAGGGACCGGGCCGCCTGAGTGGGCAAAAACCAGACCTCACCACGTACACGCATTTTGTCGGTTCTGGCGTTTACCCCGAAGATGGTGGAACCTCGGCGGCCTGTCCGGTGGCTGCCGGTGTGGTGGCCGCGATTCGCAGCAAGTACCCTGCGGGTCGGCTCTCGCCGATGCAATTGCGCACCTTGCTGTTCAGGACCGCACAGGATCGGGGCGGGTTGGGCTTTGACTACGATTACGGCTGGGGTGTGCTGGATTCGGTTGCACTGCTGGCGGCCTTACCCTGAGTGCAAAGCCCATTTGCGTCGAGGTCAAGGCTCGAGGGGCTCAACATTCAAACGTGTGCAAACCCAGTTTCTTGCCGCAACTTGGAGCTAACATCAGGTCATGGCGAAGTTGATGGTCACACTCAAACTCGAGCCGAATCAGGCAACCCTGAGTCAGGTCAAGCGCAAACTGCACCTCAAGCGTGGCGAGATCGACGCAGGATTTGGCGTGATCTGCATCAAACCCGACGAAAACCTGTACACGATCCTGGTGGATGAAGCCATTGCGCAACAAATCTCGGGCGTTGCCGGGCTGCAAAACCATGCCAATCCGAGGATTGAACCGTTCGGACCGCCGAAGCGCCCGTAAATCGCACGTTCGAGCAGATCGGTACGGGCACGAAAAACCTTGGACCTTCGCGTGCTCGAAGCGAGTGTTGGTCAACTCGAGGACGAATTCCGATTGGATTGGTGTGGCAAACCGATCCGCCGTGACTGGATCAATCTCGAGTGGAAAAGGTTTGGCAGGGTAGTCAAGGCTGTTTGTGTACCAAACCCTTAAGCATTGACGGCCTGATTGCGCACGCTAAAGGTCCGCGAAACACCGCCAGCGTCGGTGGTCACACCGAACAACGAATCGGCAATCTCCATCGTCGCCTTCTGATGCGTGACCAGAATGAACTGCGTGCCACGGTCGGCCAGAATCGTTAAAAAGTGCGTGAAGCGACGAATGTTCGCCTCGTCGAGTGGTGCATCCACCTCGTCAAGTACGGCCAGCGGCAACCCTCGAGCCGTATCGCCCTCAACGAACTCCGGGGCGCTCGCCAAGGCAAACAGGAAGGCGAGTGCCGCCATCGTGCGTTCCCCAGCCGAGAGCAAATGCAGGTTTCGGGTCCGCTTGCCTTTGGGTGTGACCACCAGGGCCAAACCCTCGAGCGCTCCGGCCTGATCGCGGACCGTTTCGAGTTCGCCCTCACCGCCGAGCAGGTCCATGACGTAGCTGCGGAACGAGTCGCTGACGCGACGGATCGCCTCGCGCAATTTGGCGGTCACATCGCGCTCGAGGGCATCGAGGGCCTGCTCGAGTTCTTCAACGGCGGCTTTGGCATCGGTCACACTGGTTTCCAGATCGTTCAGGCGGGCGGATTCGCTTTGATGCTCGTCAGCGGCGAGCGCATTGACGGGACCGATTTC
>JANOWZ010000166.1:0-2418 GCA_031418155.1 Deinococcales bacterium | reverse complement strand
ACGTCTCGAGTTGGGAACGCCACAGGGCTGCAAGTCTTTCCAACCTCGAGCGTGTTCATGCTTCACGTCGCTTTGTTCGTTCCAAGATTTCTTTTGCCGAAGCTTCATCATTCAATGGAGTGAAATTTTCGTAGGTCGTATCTTTGCGCAGTAGCTTACCTCTCTCGAACGCTGCGACCACTTTTGGCATATCGGCATCGGCAATCTCGAATTGGCGTAGCTCAATCTTCATATCGGATGAGAAACCCAACTTCTCGAGCAAGGCCATTTGCTGCGCTTTTGTTGAGGAAGATTTCGTCACAACCTCCACCTCACGTCCTGAGTCGAGATTCATGCTTCACCCTCGAGTTCTGCGTTGATCGTTCCATTCATCACTCGGGCCTGAACTTCCAGGTGCGACAACGAACCGTACAAGGCCGTCTCGAGCACTTCACGGTCCGGGTGTTCGGCTGGCGTTTGCTTCAACGCTTGGACCAACTCGAGGTAATGCCGTGCTTCTTCGGCCAGTTCGTCCCAATGCTTGTTGCTGCTTTGAAAGTGGTGCGGCATGACGGGTTGCTCTAACGTTTGCGTTTCAGGCGTTGCTCGAGCCGTTGGATTTCGTGTTGCCATGCGCGGACCTCCTTGTTCCAGTGCTGTATCAAGCCTTCGTCGGATTGGGGTTTACTTCTTTCCAGAGCGATCTTCTCGAGGTGTTCTTGGAGTGGGATGCTCAGGCCGCGAATTCGGTTTCTGAGGTGCTTGTTCTCGCCCATTACTCGTCGCGCCAACGGCCTTCGTATCCGCCGTACATCGGTTTGCGATTCGTTGCCAGGTAGTCGTATTCGTGTTTGAAATGCTTCAGGCTCGAGAGCACCGATCCCAGGCACGAGTCGGCGAGCAGGCAGAAGCTTTTGCCGTTGATGTTGTCGGCCATGTCCACGATCAGTTGAACGTCGTGCGGTTCGCCGTGTCCGCGCACAAGTTTTTCGTATTGGCGTGTCATCCAGCCGCTGATTCCTTCGCGGCATGGTGTGCATTTGCCGCAGGATTCGTGTGCGTAGAATCGGACCAGATTCCAGACGACGTTAACAATATCCGCCGAGGTTGGAATCAAGATCACGCCGCCGGTGCCGAGCAACGATCCTCGACTCGCTACCGTTTCGTAATCCATCATCGAGTCGAGCAAATCGTCCGTCCAAGGCATCATCGGCATGCTCGAGCCGCCGGGAATCAGGGCTTTGATCTCCTCGAGTGGTCCACCACCGAAATCGTAGATCAACTCGCGGAAGGTTGCCCCGAGCGGCAGTTCGTAGACTCCGGGGCGTTTGACCGGTCCGGAAATTTGGAACAGTTTCATGCCTTTGGATTTTTCGGTCCCCATCCCCGAGAACCATTCGGCCCCGTGGCGCAAAATCAGTGCGCTGGCGCAGAGCGTTTCGACGTTGTTGATCGTGCTCGGCAGGCTGTAGAGTCCCGCCGCCGCTGGGAATGGTGGCTTGAGGCGTGGGTTGGCGCGAAGTCCCTCGAGCGAGTTCATCAGTGCGGTTTCCTCGCCGCAAATGTAAGCACCTGCGCCGCGATGTACGTAAATCTCGAGTTTCTTGCCGCTGCCGCAGGTGTTCTCGCCCAGAATTCCAGCCGCTCGAGCATCGAGAATCGCCGCCTCGAGCCGTTCTGCCGCGAGGATGTACTCGCCGCGCACGTAAATGTACCCAATCGTCGCGCTGATGCCGAGGCATCCGATCATCACGCCTTCGACGAGTTGGTGCGGGTCGGCTTCCATCAGGTAACGGTCTTTGTAACTGCCGGGTTCGGATTCGTCGGCATTGCAGAGCATGTAGTGCTGCTTGCCGGTGTTCTTGGCGACGAACGACCATTTTAGTCCGGTTGGAAATCCTGCGCCGCCACGTCCACGCAGGCCAGATTTCTTGACTTCATCTTGCAACGCCTCAATGCTCATGCCGAGCGCCTTCTTGACACCTTCATAAGCGCCGTGCGCCAAAGCGTACTCGAGCGTCCACGAGTTCGGCTGGTTGACATGCTCGTACAATCGTGGGCGGAACCGTGGGTCGAGGCCGCTGGTGATGGCTTTGGGTTTCTCGGGTGCTTCGATAACTGCGGTCATTGCGTGCCTCCTGGCGTGAGTCCTGGTGTGAGTCCTGTTGAAAGATTCGGGCGTCCATCGGCGGTTTCCTGCCCGACGACCCCATTCGTGATGTGCATGTGAACCGGAGGCCGCACATCATTCGCGGGCACGCTGCCATCACCACGGCGACGCAATTCCTCGAGCAGCGCATCCGTGCGTTTTTTGGTCAAGTTCTCGGCGTATCCGGCATCAGAGATTTGCAAGAGTGGCGCGGTCCCGCACGATCCCAAGCACTCAACGCGCTGCAAACTGAACAAGCCATCCGGCGTGACCTCACCCATCGTGATCTC
>JANOWZ010000165.1:0-6568 GCA_031418155.1 Deinococcales bacterium | reverse complement strand
GCGTTGTACAGGTCTGGGTCGATGCGCAGCAGGAATTTTTTCTTCTGGGCCATGCATCACCCCCAGGATTTCTTGCGAGGCTCGAGAAATAAAGGTTTGCGTACCGACTCGAGGAGTACGGGTTCGCGTACCGACTCGAGGTTGAGAACTCGATTCATGTCAGTACAACGTTCCAGTGTTGATGACCGGTTGCGCATTCGACTCGCTGACCAGTGCAACCATCAGGTTGTTGACCATTGCGGCTTTGCGTTCCTCGTCCAAGCTGACCACACCGTTGGCCTCGAGCCGTTTGAGGGCAATCTCGACCATGCCGACCGCGCCATCCACGATCTTTTGCCGAGCGGCGATCACGGCTTCGGCCTGTTGGCGGCGCAGCATCGCCTGGGCGATTTCGGCGGCATACGCCAGGTGCGAGAGGCGCGTCTCCATGACCTCGAGCCCTGCAATCTCGAGGCGTGAGTGCAGTTCGTGTTTGAGGGCTTCGCCAACCTCGTCCGGGTGGCTGCGCAGGCTGTGTGCACTGTCGCCATCATGCGAAGCATGTGCGTCCTCGCTGTGGGTTTCGTATGGGTATTTGGTGGAGATGTTTCGGATGGCGGTTTCGGCCTGAATGGTCACGAAGGTTTCGTAGTTTTCCACGTCAAAAAGCGCTTTGGCGCTGTCCACGACCCGCCAGACGATCACGGCGGCGATCTCGATGGGGTTGCCGTTGAAGTCGTTGACCTTCATTTTTTCGGATTGGAAGTTACGAACTCGCAGGCTGATTTTCTTTTTGCTGGTGAATGGGTTGACCCACCACAGTCCGTCGCTGCGCACACTTCCGGCGTACCTGCCGAACAGGGTCAGGACTCGAGCTTCGTTCGGTTGGACCACGAACAGTCCAATCAGGATCAGCAGGCCGAGCGCAAAGAGGATGAATCCGCCAAAAATGCCGAGTCCGTTGTCTCGAGATGCGCTCCAAACGAAAACGTAACCGCCCGTGCCGAGCAGCGCGAGCCCGAGGATGAAAAAGGCGTAACCGTTGACTTTGATGGCTTGACGTTCGATGCTTGTATTGCTGCCGGTTGAGTTCATGTTGTCCTCCAGGGCTCGAGTGCTGTCGATGTCAAAATCTTGGTTGTGCGAAGCACACAATGTGATCTGTCAAGTTTTGACTATCAATGTTGCCCTTGGTTATCAATATGATATCACTTTGGTATTGGTTCCCGGATGAGAATCGGCTCAAGACTCTGGCACGCCAAACGTTCGGTTTGAAGCCTCGAGATGAAAAATATTCGATCCAGACGCAATGAAAGTACAAACCGCATCCGAACTCGAGCTCGCATTGACTGGTGTGTGTTCGCCCTTGACGGCGCACGCAGCAAATGCACTATGATGAAAAAGTTCATCAAGACACCATTTCGCAGGCCACGAACTCAGCCCGTTCTCCAGAACATCTCGAGTCTGCAACGACCGCCCACGACTGAACCGGCACCTCAGTACGAAAGGACGTGAACCATGTTGCCCTCGAGCACCGACCTGAAACTCTTCTCCGGGACCGCCAACCCGAAACTCGCCTACGAGATTGCTCGCGCCCTCGGGGTACGGCTCGGAGATGCCATCGTGGGTCGCTTCCCCGATGGCGAGGTCAAAGTGCAACTCGGCGAATCGGTGCGCGGCAACGATGTCTACATCATCCAATCGACCTGCCCACCGGTCAACGACAACCTGATGGAACTCCTGACCCTGGTCGATGCGGTGCGCCGCTCGAGCGCCGCTCGAATCAATGCCGTGATCCCCTACTTCGGGTACGCCCGCCAGGACAAGCAGGTGGCGGGCCGCGAACCGATCACCGCCAAACTCGTCTCAACCCTGCTCGAGGCTGCTGGCGTTGAACGTGTCATCACGATTGACCTGCACGCCCGTCAGTTGCAGGGCTTTTTTGACATCCCGCTCGACATGCTGTCGGCCTTACGCACCATCGCCAGTTACCTGCGCTCAAGCGGGCTCGAGGACACCGTGATCGTCTCGCCCGACACGGGCCGCAGCGAGGAGGCCCGCCGATTGACCGAACTGCTCGGCTTGCCGCTCGCGTTCATGTACAAGCGCCGCACCAGTGAACGCGACACGCAAGTGACCGCCGTGATCGGTGATGTCGTCGGCAAGCGCGTGATTCTGGTCGATGACGTGATTTCGACCGGCGGCACGCTTCGTCGCGCCGTCGAAGCCCTGATCGAGGCCGGAGCCCGCCCGGACGTGCGCATCGCCGCCACGCACGCGGTCTTGGCCGGGGACGCTCGAGATCGGCTGGCACACCCAGCGATTAAGGAAGTGATCGTGACCGACACGATCCCATTGCCGCTCGAGGATCGGTACACCGTCTTGTCGGTTGCGCCGCTGCTCGCCTCGGCAATCGCGCATGTTAACCAGCACAAATCGGTCAGCGCCCTGATTTGAGGCTGATCAAACAGAGTTCATTCTGATCCGAGTTTCGAGCACAATGACCATATTTATTTGTTGTTGACGAACAACGCTCAGGGTCTTCGCTCGAGTGCTGGCTCAACACCGTCAGGCGAGCGAACTCACATGGGATTCGTGGTCTCCCCTGTTACGCTTTCTAAACCATGACCCAACGCAATCTGGAACCCAACCCGGTTGTGACCCGCAATGATCGGGATTCAGTCTCGAGTCCAGAGGAGTTCGATCTTGCGGCATTCGATATTGCACTGCCAGCGAGCTTGCTCGAGCGGTTCACCGGCCTGCTGATTTCAAATCCAACGCTTGAGGAATTGATCGAGGAATCCTTCGCGGGCATTTATGACGTGTTTGACATCGACTTGATGGCATTGTTAATTCCCGACGTGGATGGGACTCGAGGGGATAGCGTCGCATTTTCGCGCTCGGCAGACGGTCTGGTCCGTGTGACGCTCAGGCCAATCTCGGCAGAAGATCCGTGGTTCAAACTCCGGACACAGGCACCGGAATTTTCAGACCTCGAGCTGAAGGGTTTGCCCTCGCCATTGCCAGCATCTGGGGCTGTGGCGAGCGTGCCGCTCATACCCGCCGATGGTCAAGGGTTTGCGCTGTTGGTGTTCTCGCGCCAAGATCAACACCCGTTTTCGAGCACGCAGCGTCACGCTTTGATTGCCGTTTCGAGGATCATTGGCAGTTGCCTGGAGCGTTCTCGGGGCAAGCAGGCGATTGATCGGGCGGGCAATGAGACGAACGCACTGCTGGCGCTCTCAAGGTTGCTCGAGGGTGAACGCGACACCGTGCATTTGCGCCGCACGGCGCTCGAGACATTGCGACCGCATTTTCCGGGGGCGACGCTGGCGTTTGTCGAGGTGCTGCCCGGATCGGTTCGAGCCTTGGATTACGAGGGCGATGAACGCCTGATGCTCGCCAGTGAACTCGTATCTGGCGTGCAGGAATTGCACTTGGATGCCGCCCTCGAATCGGGTCAACCCGTTTTCTTGGACGAGTATCGGTTGGCATCCGATCACAATCCGTTGTTGTTCGCGGCGGGCATCGCATCGTTGGCCTGTGCACCACTTCGGACCCAGGGTGGTCTGATCGAACCAGCGGCATTGATTGCATTGCGGCGGGCGCGTCGCCGACCGTGGAGCGACCTGGAACGTCGGTTGCTGCTGGCGGCGGCCAGAACAATCAGCGTGACCTTGGAACGCATCGAGACGCGCCGTGCGCTCGAGGAGGCCCGTGAACGCGCCGAGTTCCTGGCGGCGCTCTCTGATGCATTGCAACGCACACAGACGGCGGAGGAGGTCGCTCAGACGGCGATGCACTGGCTTGGACCGGCATTGCACGCGCAAAACATTTTGACACTGCGGGTTGGGCCGCAGGCGATCACCGCAATGGGCGCGTGGGGCGAAATTCCCAGCACCTACCAGGGGTATTTTGCACCGGATGGCGTGCCATTGGCCCGAACGCAGTTGATCAAAACAATTGTCGAATCCGGCCAGCCGATCTACGAAATGCGTTACGAGGCGCTCGGACGTGCCGAGGATCGTCTGATTGCGGTGGGTCTCGAGCCGATCAAGGATTCGAGCGGGAATGTGTTGGCGATTTTTTCGGTCGCCCGTGAACCACGTTTTGGCGAGTGGCGCGAACCCGAACGAGAGTTTCTGAAACGGGCTGCCAGCACGGTCGGTTTGGCGCTCGAACGCACCCGTGCACGGGAACAACTCGAGGCGCAAAACCGGGCGCTGGAAAGCAAGAGCGCCGAGATGGAGGCGTTTGTCTACAGCGTCTCACACGATTTGAAAGCACCGATGGTCAGCCTCGAAGGCATGAGTACCTTGCTGCTCGAGGCGTTGGAGGAAAGCAATTTTGAGGAGGTGACGTTTTTTGTGGGTCGCCTGCGGGCGAATGTCGCCACGATGAGCAGTTTGGTCAACAACCTGCTCGAACTCTCCCGCGTTGGCCGGGTCGAGGAGCAGGACGACACGCTCGAGGTTGGCGCTGTGGTCATGAACGTTCTGGACGAACTCGAGGCAACGATTCAGGCAAAACACATTCGGATCGAATTGCCACGCAACTGGCCGAAGGTGTGTTTCCCAGCGGCGAGACTGTATCAGATTTACGCGAACCTGGTTGGAAACGCGGTCAAGTTCATGCCGTTGGATCAGTCGAACGCTCAAGTGACCCTCGAGTGGTTGCCCGTCGTTGGCGGTTTGGATTTCGTCGTGCGTGACAATGGCCCTGGAATTCCCACTCACTTACAGGGGAAAGTCTTAGAGTTGTTCTCGAGGTTGAACCCAGACGTTCAGGGAACCGGCGTGGGCTTAACGATGGTCAAGGCAATTGTCGAATCCAAAGGCGGCAGCATTTGGTTATCGAGCGAACCGGGATCGGGTTTGGCCGTCGGTTTCCGCCTGCCCATCTCGAGGATTTTTTCCTTACCGGATTGATCTTGGATCGGGTGATTGGATCGGTCTTCGAGATACCCATCGGTTCGAGATTGCGATACGCTGAACGCATGGACATCGCCGAACGGTATGTGCGCTTGGCGCACGGGATCAACGCGCATCAGGATGGGTTCATCGATTCGTACATCGGGCCGCCCGCATGGGCTGAAAACGTCACAACCGATTTGAGCAAACTCGAGGCGGTTTGTGAACGGCTCGAGGCAGACATTGCAGCACTGGAAAATGTCAGTCGCCGTGAATTTCTGGCCGCTCAGATCCGAGCCATGCGCACGATGTTGCGTTTGATTCAGAGTGAGAAAATGTCTTACGCGGATGAAGTTGAGGGCCTGCACGACATTCTACCGGAGTTCGTGCCCGAAGCCACCCTCGAGTCTGCACTGGTAAGGCTCGAAACGGTGTTGCCGGGTTCGGGCGATGTCTCGCAGCGTTGGCAGGCGATGCGTGAACGCTTCCGTGTGGCTCCAGAACGTGTGAACTCGGTGGTCGCGGCGATCAACGAAGAATTGCGCACCCGCACCAAACGCCTATTCGAGTTGCCCGAAGGTGAATCAATTGAGTTTGAACTGGTCAACAACAAACCGTGGTCCGGTTACAACTGGTATTTGGGCAACGCCAGGTCTCGGGTGGACATCAATCTGGATTTGCCGTCGTACCTGACCAATTTGCCAGATTTGGTGGCGCACGAAGGCTATCCGGGTCATCACACGGAACGTGTCTTCAAAGACGCACTCTACCGCAACGGTCTGGGGGAGTTCAGTTTGCAATTGCTAAACGCTCCCGAGGCGGTCCTGGCGGAAGGCATCGCCACCAATGCGCTCGAGTTCATCGTGTCGGATCACGAGTTGCCCGTTTGGGTTTCAGAGCTGGCATCCAACGCCGGGTTGAACCTGACGCTCGAGGATTGCCGGGAGATGTTCAGGGCGATGGATGCCTACGCCGCGTTGGGTGGTGTTCGCGGGAACGTGGCCTTGATGCTGCATCGGGATGGTGTCAGTGATGCGGTTGCGCTCGAGTATTTGCAGCGGTACATGCTTGCCGATGAGACCCGCGCAAAGAAGGCGCTCGAGTTCATCAAGCATCCGAGCGCTCGGGCGTACATCTACACGTACACGGTTGGGTATCGCTTGGTTCGTGCTGTCTTGGACCGTGGGGATGGACGGGAGATATACCACCGGTTGTTGGCTGAGCCGATGACTCCAGGCCAATTGCGTGGGCTCGCGGGTTGAGGTCAGCTTCCTCGAGTCAAATTGATTGATTTGACGTTTGCTCGAGTTCAATCTTCATTGTCACTTTGGGCTTTTGTTGCGAGAATCAATTGCTTGTTATGTGAATTAATTCACGATTATTCTTTTCGTGAATTAATTCGTCCAAATTTCCATTCAAGTGAAAGAGGCAGCCAGCAGACTGCCTCAAACCACCTCGTCGAATCAACTCGGCAAGCAAATCACTCGTCTGAAACGGCCACCTTCACCAACGTATCCGCCTTGCCCTCACGGATCGCGGCATAGACCTTGGCCCGCAATTCCTCCTCGAGCCCAGGCTTACCCTTGATGTACTCGACCACTTTTTCCTTGCCCTGCCCGATGCGTTCGCCCAAATACGAGAACCATGAACCGGCCTTCTCAACAATGTCCAAACTGACC
>JANOWZ010000164.1:0-7057 GCA_031418155.1 Deinococcales bacterium | reverse complement strand
ATGCAAGCCCGCCGTCGGTGCGGCCACGCTGCCCGGATCGTTGGCAAAAACCGTCTGGTATCGCGCTCGAGCCTCCCTGGTGTCTGGCACTTGAAGGTACGGCGGGAATGGGATTGCGCCCAAATGCTCGAGGTGCGGTTTAATGTCCTCAGAAAAGCGCAATGTGCGAGCCCCATCATCGAGCACCGATTCCACCGTGGCAGTGATCTGCCGATCAGCCGCATCAAACTTGAGCAGACCACCGACTGCGACCCGCTTGGCCGGTTTCAAGTACGCCGTCCAAACGTTCTGTCGTAACTCACGCAGCAACAAAACTTCCAGTTTGCCACCGGTTGGTTTTCGCGCCTCCAACCGAGCCGGAATGACTTTGGTGCGGTTCAGGACCAGCAAATCGCCACGCCCGAGGTAGTCGATCAACTCCCGAAACACGCGATGCTCGAACCGATGGCCTCCGCGTTGAAACGTCAGCAACTTGCTCGAGTCACGCGGTTCCACGCCCGACTGCGCGATGCGTTCGGGCGGCAACTCAAAATCGTAATCGGCGATGTCAAAACCGTTCATAAGGGCAAGATGAAAGAGAAAAGATTAAAGGGGAAAGTAGGTGCTCGAAGTTTTTACTTTGATCTTTAATCTGCTTTTACTCCGTTGCGACCGGCGGAGCCTCGAGCGTCGTTTCCGCCACAGCCTCGGGTGCGGCCTCTGGCACGTACAAGTTGCGTTCTCGGGTCGGCATGAACGCGCCAGGAATTTCGGGCAGGTGCGTGAACTTGTCCACACCGTCGATCAATTTCTGCGAGGTGGTCTCTTTGAAGGCCACAACTTCGACCCGTTTGCCCTGTTCCATCAGCACCTCGAGAATGTCCAGGAAATCACCGTCGCCGGAACCGAGCACGATCACATCCAGGGATGCGGCCAAGCGCACCATGTCGGCACAGATGCCCATGTCCCAGTTGCCCTCCCAGATGGTTTTGCCGGTTTCGGTGGTGTGATGCACTTGCAGCATCATGCGGCGCACCCGGTAGCCCAGTGTGGAGAGCTTGTAAATGAACGGCCAGGCACTCGTGTCGTTCTCGCGTTCGACCACGTAAGAGACGGCCCGCAGTAAATCCCGATCTTGCGTGCCGAAATTCAGCAGGCTCTCAAAGTTGACGGTGCGTTCGTAATAATCTCGCGCCGAGTGGTACAGGTTTTGCGTGTCCACGAAAATACCAACGGTCGGACGGACCCTTAACTTCATAATGCCTTCTTTCGTTTGTGTGATTCAAAATAGGTGCTCTGGGTTGAAAATCCCGATTGATAAAAAACGCAGGCCCGAGGTTGCCTCGAGCCGGGTCAGTCTAACAGGTTGTTTGGGTTGCGGTTAAAAGGCCGCCTTCTTGCCGCGCAAGGCGTAGAAGCCCAACGCGAGCGCCCCCAGAATCCAGATCGACACCGGCAATGCGGGCGTTGAGGACCGGCTCGAGGGTGAGGCGACATCGAACTCGTACTGGATGCTGGTTGCTTGGGTGGCATCCTCGGGTTTGAGTTGTGCGACTTGCGCGTAATTCTTGCCGTTGCCCGAGAATCGGAAGGTCATTTTCCCGCCAACAGCGCGGGGAGTCAGTTTCCCTTTGAGTTCCTCGCCGACCTTGCCCAAATTCACTTGAATGCTCTCGCCATCCTGACCGGTCTCATAGACAGCGGCAACCGCTGCACCTTTCAGGCTTGAAATATCACCCTCGAGCGAGGCGCGAACCTCAACCTCTTGACCGGCGGGCAACCCTTGCGGGAAATCCAGGTTGGCTTTGATGCCCTCGGCGGCGGCGAGACCGCCCAACAACAGGCAGGTGATGACGAGTGTACCGGTGGCGATGGTGGCAGTGAAGGTCTTCATACCGCCATTGTATCAATTTCGTTCCGGTCAAGCACAGTCACCCGACCAACCAAGGGTGCATCTCACCAGGTGTGGAACGCCTGATGCCGAACTTGATGAAAGTCGTACACCCGAACTCGAGATTTCACCTGCGCCCGCAAACAACTCATTCGACGCGCACCCGCCCGTGACCAATGCATCCCGGACCGTTTCATCCGACTCCCAATCACGCTCTTGTTCGCACCCTCAACCTCACCACTGCCAATCGGAAAGCCACGTGCGCGAAAGCTCGGATACGCCATCGCACCCAAACTCGAGAATCGCTCCAAATAAGCCCACGCCTTGACTGCCACTTCATCCCAACCCGCTCGAGAAGCAATCCCAGCATCAAAAGTCCGTAACCACACGCTGCCATCGACCTTACCAGCGCACCATAAACGACGCTCCTCGAGTCGCAGTCCTTGATCCCAACCCAACGCAGTCATGACCACCTCGACGTACTCGAGTGCGTGCTACACGTCCAAAATTCTGATCGCTTGAACAGCCTCGAATACTCGTTGCACCCAGCAACCACCATCGCCAACACCGACCAGCACATCACCAGTTCGATGCCCAGCATGACGCAGTAACCCATGAACCAACGGCTCGAACGCATCAATTTCGCAATGATCCGCAACCATGAACCGGTCGGTGCTTGTGCCGTTCGAGTGCGCCAAAGCCATTTTGATTTCCCGTCCTGGACAACCCGTTTCAGTCGGGTCTTCAGGGCGTCCGAGTGTGAAAACCCCATCTGTTTCAAGGATCGTGATTTTGGGTTGTTGTCCCGTTTTGAGTTGCTCAAGTGGTTGTAAGGCTCGAGTTTCAAGAATTTGACTGACTTGCTTGAGGGCTTGGGTTGAAAATCCGCTCACGACCCGTTCAAGGAGTGCGTCGTTGACGTGCCAGGTGAATAAGTTCAGCGTTTCACTGGCTTCCTCGAATGTTTGATGCACGCAAAGGTGAATGACCCGTTCCAGAGCGGCTGGTGTGAAACCGCTGTGATCCAAGCTGGGGTCTTTGAGGATTGTGCTGCTTTTCTTGCAGGAAGGGCAGATCAGGCGTTGCGCTGGAAGTTTGATCGGACCGAACAGACTGGTCACGTTAACGTGGGTTGCCCCGTTTTTTTGGACTGGGTTTTGACAACGTGGGCATTGGGGGGGAAATCCTCGCGGGTTGGTTGCTGGCGAGGGTTTCGAGGGTGATGGTGAGAATTTGCTTTCCGGTGTGTTCGACACTTTTTTCGAGATCGTAGAAGGTCATGGTTTCGGGAAGGGATTCGTTGAGCGTGTCGATTTGGGTGGTGAGTTGGTTGATGAGGTGCTGGCGTTGTTCGGGGCTGAGTTTTGGCATGGATTACGGTACTTCATTCCACACCACGTGAGATGCACCCACCAACCAAGTGCAGCCGCAGAATGGGACGAAATGGCAACACTCGAGTCGAAGCACTTTTAATCCACCCTCGAGCCTGAATTGACCCGCCATTCGATCCGAACCGACCTACAATCCAGCCATGAGCAGAGTTCTATTAGGCATCAAAGGTCTCAGTACACCAGAGGCCGTCAGCAAAGTCACCAGTGCCCTCAAAGCCATGAGTTGCGTCCAAGAGGTCAACAGCCCGCACCAGGATCAAGTCGAAATTCATTACGATGAAGCCTCGGCCACCGTCATGGATTTGATCCGCACCGTGCGATCCCAAGGCTTCCTCGCCGGAATGCTCTAAACCGCTGTATCCTCGAGCCGTGATTCGCGGTTACGTCGGCATTTACACCGCCCGCCTGGACATGCCCTGGGTGAGCAACCTCAAAGAAAAACGCGCCCTGATCCGACCCGTGACCGAACGGCTCAAGGCACGGTTTCCCGTGTCTGTGGCCCGGCTCGAGGGGTTGGATGCGCACGATTGGGAGGTGATCGGTGCGACCACGATCTCGCACGATGCAAAATGGGTCGAGGAACTCTTGCAGACCGTTTCAAGCTTTGTGGCGGGCCACGGCGAGTACACGGTCAGCGATGAAACCTTCGAGGTGCTGGAACTCGAGTAATTGCACATTTCATGTTGGTTGAAAGGCTTGAGTCCTCAACCAACGTCAACTGTGCTCTCAGTCCGTCACCAGTTCAATCCCCGCCAGTTCATCCACCGGCAAGCCCCATTTGTTCATCATCGCCATGAACGGGTCCGGGTCAAGCTGTTCGACATTCCAGACGCCCTTTTGCATCCATTTACCCTCGAGCATCAGGGCCGCACCGATCATGGCGGGCACACCGGTCGTGTACGAAATGCCTTGCGCTTGAACCTCTTTGTAGCATTCGGCATGATCGCAGACGTTGTAGACAAAATGCACTTTTTCCTTGCCGTCCTTGATCCCTTTGGCCTGCACACCGATGCAGGTTTTTCCGGTGTAACCGGCGGCCAGACTTTCCGGTGCGGGCAGCACGTACTTCAGAAACTCGAGCGGCGAGATTTGAATCCCCTTCACATCAATCGGTTCGATGCTCGTCATGCCGATGCCCTCGAGCACGGACAGGTGCTTGATGTACGCCTCGCCGAAGGTCATCCAAAAGCGGGCGCGTTTGATGGTTGGGAAATTGACCACCAGGCTCTCGAGTTCTTCGTGATACAGGACAAAGCTTTTGCGGGTCGTGACCTTCGGGTAGTAAATGTCCTGTGAAATCTCGAGCGGTTTGGTTTCGACCCATTGGCCATTTTCCCAGTAGCGTCCATTGGCGGTGATTTCACGGATGTTGATTTCCGGGTTGAAATTCGTGGCGAACGCCTTGCCGTGGCTGCCGTTGTTGCAATCCACAATATCCAGGTAGTGAATCTCGTCGAAATGGTGTTTGGCGTGGTGCGCGGTGAAGGCTTGCGTCGCGCCAGGATCGAAACCGCAGCCCAACAAGGCCATCAGTCCAGCCTTCTCGAAGCGTTCGCGGTACGCCCACTGCCAGGAGTATTCAAATTTGGCGACATCTTTGGGCTCGTAATTGGCGGTGTCCAAATAATGCACGCCAGTCTCGAGGCAGGCATCCATGATCGTCAAATCTTGGTAGGGGAGGGCCACATTGATGACCATGACCGGTTTGAATTCACGGATCAAGGCGACCAATTCCGGCACGTTATCCGCATCGACTTGCGCAGTCGTGACTTTGGTACTCGAGTTTGGAAAGTATTGTTTGATTTCGCCCGCGATCTTGTTGCATTTGGCTTTGGTGCGGCTGGCAATCAGCAATTCTGCGAACACCGTGTCGTTCTGAGCACACTTCTTGGCGACCACGCCGCCGACCCCGCCCGCTCCGATCATGATTACTCGAGACATGTTTTTCCTCCGAGGTGAAACTTGATTTCAGGCCAAAATGAAGCTGCCAATAAGAAGTCGGCTGTCAAGCGAAAACAGTAACACCTTTGCGACCTCAGGGTGAAAAGTCTCGAGCAATGTTGCGCTCGAGACTCAACGGGAAACGGTTCCCTTTTACGGTTGGAATTTGAACGAGACGTTGTAACTCGCCTCGAGCCGAGCGCCCGGATTCAGGGTGGCACTGGCGCTGAACCCTTCCTCGTTGCGTTTGAGGTTCGGCATCACAATGGATGTGAGGGTAAAATCGTTGCCGAGGATTTCTTTGAGACGCACATTGACACTGCGGCTTTTCGTGTTCGTCAGGCTGTACGTGACCCGAAACTTCTGCGCGATTTTGTTGCGCTCGAGCGATTGCACCGTGCGCGTCAAACGCAGATCGAAATCCGGTCCGAGCGCCAGTTGCGCCCCCTCCGCTTTGGGCGTGTCGCCGATGCGTGCCTGACCGACCACGCGACCATCCTCGCGCACCGTCACAATGCCTCCGGGCAGGTCGCCGTCCGCTTTAAGCGTGTATGCCCTCGAGAGTGGCGTGATGATCCGGGCGCTCTGGTTGAACCCAGCGACGTACTCGAGCGTGCGGTCCAATGAAACCCTGGTGTTGCCAAACGGAACGCTGGTGCTGGCCCTGGCGGGCAAAATCACCGGTTGCGCGTACTTGAAGGTTTGCAATCCACTCGCCTCACCGGTCGCTTGAACGCCCTCGGCGGCGGATCGGGCAATCGGTGCAGCCTGAAAATTGACCTGCGGTGCGTAGTTTGCTTCCAGGTCGACCTGCCCAGCGACCAGGCTGACGCTTGGTGCCCGGTACTCGAGGCCGGATTGATTGCGAATTTCGGCCCAGCCGTTCAGGTCCGCCTTTTCCTTGTCAATCACCAGCGAGTAACGTGGCCCCCAGGACAAGCCCCGCGTCAGGTAGGAGAGCGTGCTCGGGCCGCCCGAACCGGTGATGCCCCACACGTACTGCGGTGCAAAACGCACGCCGTCCAAACTTGGGAAGGTCACGCTCGAGACATCACCCTGGAAAAACGATCCGTTCGCCTCGAACAGCCCCAGGTCGGCCCGCAAGACTTTGGCCTTGATGGTCTGTCCATCGCGTTTGACCAGCACCTCTTTGCCCTCGAATGCGGCCAGCAGGTTTTGCGTTGCGGGCAAGATTGTCAGGTTCGCCACGCCGTCATACTCGAGCGCGAGGCTGCCCGGAACAATAAATCCGGCAAGATCGGCGGCGGGGGTCCAATTGAAACGGTTCCCGGAGAGTTGCACCGGATCTCGGACCTCAGAAAAGTTGTAATACAGCGTCAGGTCGGTGGCGGTGGCCCGATCAACACCACTGGCAAATAACGAAATTCCGGCGAGCATGGCAATGGTCTTCTTCACCCCTCGAGTCTACGGGTTGCAGCCGATGAGGGCGATGAGGCGAAACTCAACGCGGCTCATGACTTGAGATACGCTGAAGCCATGAATTCTTTGGCCTCCGCCAATTGGTTGCTCGAGCATCACCGTGATTTGGACGTGCGTGTGCTCGATGCGCGTTTTCTGTTGGGTCAGCCGAATGCGGGCCGTGACGCTTACGCTGCGGGACACATCCCCGGCGCAGTCTTTCTCGACCTCGAGCGTGACCTGTCCGCCCCGAAACGTCTCGATGGTCGTGGCGGGCGACACCCGCTCCCGGACCCGAACGTGCTCGCCTCGAGACTGTCCGGGCTTGGCATCGGCAATGAACATTTGCTGCTTGCCTACGACGATCCCAGCAGCGGTCAAGGGTTTTACGCCGCGCACGTCTGGTGGCTGCTGCGTTACCTCGGGCATGATCGGG
>JANOWZ010000163.1:0-8158 GCA_031418155.1 Deinococcales bacterium | reverse complement strand
GCGGTTTCAAACCCGACCGGCCCGAGCGCCACACCGACGAGTTCATCACCACCGATGCGCAACGCCTGTTCGACACCGTATTCGTCCATGCCGTCCAGGGCCATCGTTGCACCCTCGAGATCGACACGACCATCTTTTGCTTTGACGCGGGCTTCAGCGTCCGGGACTTGGCGGATGAGACACAGGATTTTCACAGGATTACCTCTCGAGAGTAATAAAGCACAACGCTACTATTGCATTAGACTGACGGCAGTTTCTCTGCCTTTCTGTGTTAATTGCCAAATTTCACTTTTACCTAATAAATCGACGTGTTCAATCAAATTTAATAGATAAAATCTAGATCGAATTTTAACAAAGTCTTTGATTTCCAAAGTTTTTTCTTCCACATCTATATCATTTTTTTCAAGAATTAATTTTGATAATACCTTATTAATTTCACTTTCTTCAGTAATTTTTGCAGAAATCATAAGCGCAGTATTAAAAAAAACATAGTCAAGTCGCACAGGTCCATTAAAAACAGCGGATTTACGCTCTCCATTAACTCCTACATCAAATATTTCAATAACAAACTCTCTAGTTAGATGACTAACTACCTCCTGATCTTTTGAAAGTAGTATAATTTTATCTTCAAGATCTTCTTTTTGTTTTCGAAGCTGGTTAATTTCCTCGAGAATTTCAATACTTGCAACCTGATTTGCTCTTACCCAGCCCACTGCCGGAAAGAGTTTGATTGTTTTAGATAAACTTGGTGACAATATGCCAGAAATTTGATTTTTATCATTCCAAAACTTAACCATTCTACCCTTGCAAACTTTTACTCTAAACTTCTCGAGTTTAATTTTACTCTTTTTATCTTTTTCGGATTTTCCAACAGTAATCTGATCTGAATTTGAATGAACCAAAGCAATTACTTTTAAACCTCGAGAAATAGCATAGTCATACTCTTTTTCAGTGAAACTAAGTCCGTCAGCAGCTAAACTACCGTATCTTCCGCCAATAATAATCAGATAATAATCGCAGTCATCAATGATACGTTTAATAAATTCAAATTGATCTTCATCTGCCGCTGGGAAAAGCTCCATTCCGGCTGGGATACAATCATTCTCCATGAGGGTTTGCATCACAACCTGTCGTTCCTCAATCAGATCTGTATAAGTCGAACTCACGAAAACTTGATAGCGCTTATCCATTTGAGGATTCTACCTGTCCCTCACATCTCGAGCTTGACAATATCTTCACGGCAACACCTTCAACTCGAGGCTGTACTTTGGTCCCCGTCCGGTGCAGGTACACACCAGGCAATCAGCATACTTTTGGCTACCATCCGTCACGGTTAGAAAGTGCGTTCCCGCGCCAGCAGCAACAAGCTCGAGTCCATCGGCCTGCACGGATTTCTTCTCGAGCTTGAAACTGTTCGGACCTTCAACCAGCAAGTTCAGGCCAGGATTGTCATTGCCGTTGCCCTCGAGAATTCGGGTGGTCAATTGCAGTTTTCCTCCGGCGCTGGCCTCGAATTGGAAGACATCGGTTTCGCCTGGGTTCAGGCTGGATTCGCGCAGTTGAGTCAATGGCGTGGCGGTTTGTCGGGAGTCGTTCGGCTCGAGCGCGTCGGCGGCGCGTGGCCCTGGGCATGGACTGAGGGCATCGAGCAAGACACAGCCACTCAAAACGAGCGGTGCGATCAGTGCCATCAGCCATTTCAGGTTTCGCATGGGTTCACTCACATCTCGAGGTTGAAAATCTCGTCGGCGCTCAACTCAAATCCTGGCAGGCTCGAGACCCTCAAGGTTGCGCCTCGCTCGGGGATGGCAATGAGATCGTCGATTGTCAGGCGGGTTTGAATCATGGTTCCAGTGTCATTCACAGTCCGAGGTGGCTGCGGAGCCGATCATCGACCACTTGCATGAATTCGGGCGGGACGAAGCCGACGGTTCGCCCAATGCGTTCGCGGGCGACGTGTCGGATCAATTGTGGTTGCACTTTGCTGTCCCAGTCCAGGCCGGTACTTTCACGCTCGAGAACGTGCTCGTGCGGGTAGACGTTTTTCAGGTTCGAGGTCAGTGGCAGCACCACGAGTTGCGGTGACATGGCGTTGGAGTGGTTGTTGGTCACAATGATCGCGGGTCGGGTCGATGCGGCCTCGGTCGGCAGGGCTGGGTCAAAATTGACGAGCACGATGTCTCCACGTTGATGGCTCACGGTTAACCCCGGTCGATGGCTTCGAGTGTGTCTTTGAGGTCGCTGTCGATCCAGGGGTCGATGCCGTTGCGGGCGTAATCGAGTGCCTCTTGCCGGTAGCCTTCACGCAGTTCGGCGTCCCGTTCGCGTTGCTTTAAGGCACGGATGGCCTCCTCGAGCGCGTCTGTGCGTGTGGCGAGTTTGTGTTTCGTGCGGTATTCCTCGAGATAGCTGGCGAGGTCGCCTTGGATTCGGGCGGTGATCGGTTGGCGTTCTTGGGTTGTCATATCGCAAGTGTATCACGTTTGTATCGCAGTGATTCGGTTCAAAATTTCACTCTTTGAGCAGCCCTCGAGCCATGACGACCCGTTGAATCTCGTTGGTGCCCTCGTAGATCATGTTCAGTTTCACGTCGCGCAAAAGTTTCTCGACCGGATACTCGCCGACATAGCCGTAACCACCGTGAACCTGGATCGCCTCGTTCGCGGCTTTGAACGCGGCCTCACTTGCGTAGGCTTTGGCAAGCGCCGCCTCCTGCGCGTGCGGCAGGTGATTGTCCACCAACCACGCCGCCTTCCAGGTGATCAGTCTCGAGGTTTCGAGGCCCATGTACATCTCGGCGAGCTTGGCTTGAATCAATTGAAATTCGCCAATGGGTTTGCCGAACGCCTCTCGAGCTTTGGCGTATTTGACACTTTCATCCATCGCCCGTTTGATGATTCCGACCGAGCCCGCCGCGACCGGAATCCGGGTTTTGTTTAGCGTCGTCATGGCGATTTTGAAGCCATCGCCAACCTGTCCGAGCATGTGATCCGTTGGCACACGGACGTTCTCGAAGACGAGTTCGGCGGTGTGCGCGGCGCGTTGGCCCATCTTGTGATGAATCTTGTTGAAGCTGAATCCTGGCGTGCCTTTCGGTACGACAATCGCCACGGTTCCTTTGGTGCGCAAGCTCGAGTCTGTCGTGGCAAAGACGACCGCAAACTCTGCGAGGCCACCATTCGTGATCCACATCTTCGTGCCGTTGATGACCCATTCGTCACCCTCGAGCACGGCTTTGGTGCGCAACGCGGCGGCATCCGAACCATTGCTGGCCTCCGAAAGCGCGAACGAGGCGAGGCCAGGTTTTTGTGTGAGTGGCTCGAGGAATCGTTTTTGCTGGTCGGGTGTTGCACCGACCAGCAATGGCGTGATGCCCAACTCGCTCGCCATCAGGATGCTGTAAATACCCATGCAGCCGTAACCAAGTTCTTCGCCGAGGATGCACTCCTCGAGCATGCCCAATCCCAGGCCGCCCGCGTGTTCTGGAATGATCGAGTTGAGGAGTCCGACCTCGAAGGCTTTCTCAATCACCTTTTCCGGGTACGCCTCGAGCCGGTCGAATTCGGCGGCGATAGGGATGATTTCGCGTTGTGCGAATTCTTTGGCGAGGGCTTGCAGTTGTTCTTGTTCGCTGGTCAATCGAAAATCCAGGGCCATGCTCTCTCCTCGGGGCAATATTTTTAAACTGAGTTCAAAACCTAACACATTGTACGTGAGGCGTGCGAAAAGCGATAGGTGAAATTGTCCACCGACCAGCCAGCCTCGAGCGGTACAGTGGAGCGTGATTCGTCGTCTCGCAATTGTGATCGCTTTGATCCTGCTCGTCTCGAGTTTGATTCAGAACTCAAGCACAGCCCAAAAATCCAGCAGCGAACAAACTGTGTGGTACGTCAGTGACGGCCTGCGGGTCAAAGCTCGAGCCTTCTGGCCCGCCGGGAAGGGACCGTTTCCGGGCATCGTCTTTGGGCATGGCGGCGTGGATGGCCTGAGCGATTCCAGCATTCGCCGTTGCCGCGAACTGAGCAAGGCCGGATTTGCCGTGTTCGCACCCAGCTACCGTGGCGAGGACGGTTCTCAAGGCGTGATCGAGGTTGCCAAAGGCGAAGTCAGTGATGTCCTGAACGGGCTCAAGGTTTTCAAACAAGACTCGAGGTTGGATTCCAACCGTGTTGCCATGATGGGCACGAGTCACGGCGCGTTGATTGGGTTGCTGGCCGTCTCGAGGTCAGATCAATTTCGGGCGTTGGTCTTCGCGTATGGTGTAAGCGACATTTACGCCTGGTGGGATTTTCTGGTCGCCACCAATCAAGTCGGCACGGACGCGCTGACCAAACGGATTTACGGCACCGGCCCAAGCTCGAGACCAGAGGGTTTCAGGATTCGCAACGGCATGAACGTACTCGAGACGGTGAACCTGCCGGTGCTGATTTTGCAGGGTGAGTTGGACACCACCGTTCCCTCGAGCCAAGCGCAGGCGCTCTATGACGGTCTGATCGAACAGGGCAAATGGGCGCAACTCGAGTTGTACCCGAATTCCGAGCACGGGTTTTTGATGGTGCGCGAATCGCTGGAAAAAAAGTTCGGTGCAAAATCGGTTCAGGTTCAGGAATCAAAACTGGCACTCGAGCACGCGGTCACGTTTCTTCGAGACGCGCTCAAATAAAATTGGGCCAGCAAACTTCACTGGCCCTTGCGAATCGCTCGAGGGTCCATCCTCAACCATCAATCGCGCTTGAGGATGATTGGCTTGCCCTTCTTGGCGCTCTCGTAACTGGTCAGCACCAAACGCACACTCTCGAGGCCGTCCTGTCCGCTGCAAATCACGGGTGCACCGGTGCGGATCGAACGCCAGAACAGGGCGATTTCGCGGACGTGTCCGCCTTCATCGGCGAAGCTATAGATCGTTTCATCCAGCGTGTTCCAATCGGTTCCGGGGCTCGAGCGGTGCACGTGACGCAGCTTGCGCGGTCCGAGGCGGTTGGTACATTCGAGTGCGCCTTCGGTGCCGTAAACCCAGAAGCCTTCCTCCCAGCCAATGCCGGTCCAGGCGTTTTCGACGCTGGCGATGGTGCCAGATTCAAACTCGAGTGTGACCAGACTGGTGTCTTCAACTTCGACGGTGTTGGTCCAGGCTCCAAGCGTGCCCATTTTGCAGTACACGCTGCTGACATCGCCGCCGAGGTTGCGGGCCAGGTCCATCATGTGGCAGCCGTTGTCCAAGAGCGTGCCGCCACCGGCATTTTTGAGGAGCGCGAATCCCGGCGAAACACTTTTGTTGCCGCCCCAATCGTGGGCTTGACGCAAACGCATGAAGGTCACACGGCCCAGTGCGCCGCTACGGACAATCTCTTTGGCCTTCTCGACCAGCAGGTTGGCCCGCAGGTGATGGCCGGTTTGCAGCACAACCTTGTGTTGCTTGGCGACATCGATCATGGCTTGGCAATCGCGCAGGCTCATCGAGAGTGGCTTCTCGCAGAGGACGTGCTTGCCCGCTTTCATCGCGGCGATGCTGGCGCTGGCGTGAAAGGCGTTCGGCGTGCAGATCGAAACCGCATCAAACTCACCCCAGGCGATGAGTTCTTCAACGCTCGAGAAGCCTCGGGCATTCCATTCTGTTTCGCGGCGTGTGCGGGTGGCCTCGAAGGGTTCGGCGAAGGCGACGACGCTCGCGCCGGACTTGATGTGACCACGGTAGTGCTGGTTGGCGATGCCGCCCGCGCCGATGATGGCCACGCGCATGCCCGCGCCAATGTTATCCGTCCGTCCGCCGTAGCTGTTTGGTGCGACGACGCTCGAGTTTGATTTCTTTGGGCTCGAGGTTTTCTGAACAGATTTTTTCGCCGCTGGGGTTGCCTTGTTCACACGCGCCATGATTCGCCTCCGGTTGGTTCTGAGAAGATCACGCTTTTCAGAACGGAAATTGCTTTTTTCACACCCTCGAGTTGGCTCGCCAGGGCATCCTCATGCTCAATTGAGATCACGTCATCGTAACCGGCTGTGCGCAACGCCGAGATGATGTCTCGCCAGACTTTCTCGCCCATGCCGTACCCGACAGACCGGAAGTAGAATGGGCGATCCTCGAGTTTGCTGCTGGTGTCGAGCACGCCTTTGAGGGGCATGTTGACCGGATCGAGGTACGTGTCTTTGGCGTGAACGTGGTAGATCATGCCGGGAATGGCTCGAATGAACCTGACGGCATCGACGTTCTGCCAGAACAGGTGCGACGGGTCAAAATTCATGCCTATGGTTTCGCCCGCCGCCTCACGCAATTGCAAAAAGCTCGAGAGGTTGTAAACGGCAAAGCCCGGATGCGGTTCGATGGCGATGCGCACACCGTGTTTTTTGGCAAATTTCGCGGCCTCGCGCCAGTAGGGGATCAGGACTTGCTGCCATTGGTACTCGAGGGCTTCGCCGTACTCGGGCGGCCAGGTGTAGGTGATCCAGTTTGGGGTTTTGTCTTTGGGATTTCCGCCGGGAATGCCGGAGAAGGTGACGACGTTTTTCACGCCAAGTTTTTCGGCCAACAACACGCTGGCCTGGAAGGATTCATGAAAGACGCGAGCCTGTTTCAGATCCGGGTGAACCGGGTTTCCGTGACAGGAGAGTGCGGAGATTTCAATCTTGTGCGCCTGAAAAGTGTTCTGAAACGCGACCAGTTTTTTCTTGTCGGCGTTCAAGACTTTCGGATCACACTGATGCTGACCGGGATACTTTCGGGCGGCGATCTCGTGCTTGTCCACCGGGCCGGAACGCAACTCGACCGCCTCGAGCCCGAGTTGGTTCAGGGTTTCGAGGAGTGGTTCGAGGGCGAGGTCGTTGAAGATCGGGTTGAAGACACCAAGTTTCATGTCGGCTCCTGGAAAAATTGAGATTGTCTGAATCGTTTCAGATGACCTCGAGAATACCCGAGCTTTCCGGCTTTGGCAAACGCCAACACGCACTCGACTTCAGTCAAGATTCCCGTTTCAAAGACGATTTAATCGCAACGATGCATCCCGAAACAAAACACACTCGAGAATGCTACAGTAACGCCGACACCTCGCATAATTATACTTCAAGCACTATTTTACCCGTGGTGCGCGTGTGAATTCTAACCGCAGCCTTGGCACATCAGGGCCTAATATGAGGACACTGTGGCCCGAATCGCTGGCAAAAACGCCCCATCTGAATACACGATCTTGGTTGTGGATGATGACACGCAACTGCTCGAGGGAACCGCCCGGTTACTGCGCTTCGAGGGCCATGAGGTCATGACCGCCAACTCGGGCCGTCAATCCCTGGCCATGTTGAAGGCTCACGTGTTTCACCTGGTTGTTTTGGATTACTTCATGCCCGGACTGAACGGCGAAGAAACCGTGCGGGCCATCCGCGAGTTCAACACCGAGGTTCAGATCGTGCTGCAAACCGGGCAATCCGAACGTCCGGCCCGCGAGTTGCTGCACGACCTTGAGATTCAGGGGTATCACGACAAATCTGAGGGGCCTGACAAGTTGCTGTTGTGGGTCGATGTCGCATTGAAGGCGCATTCGGCGGCTCAGGCTCGACGCACGCTCGAGGGCAGCCTGAAGGTCATCGGTTTGGCGCTCGAGGCTCGGGATTTGGAAACGATTGGTCACATCGACCGCGTGGTGCGTTACGCACTCGCCTTGGGTCGCAGTTTGGGTTTTGCCGGTCGCAAACTTGAAGGGTTGCAGCAGGGCGCGTACCTGCACGATCTGGGCAAGCTGGCGATTCCCGACGCGATCCTCCTCAAACCCGGCAAGCTCGAGCCTGACGAGTGGATTGTGATGAAAGAGCACGCCGAGCGCGGGTACAACCTCGCCAAGTTGATTCCGGGCCTTTCCCCGGTGGCGCTCGAGGTGATCCGGCACCATCACGAACGCTACGACGGCATGGGTTATCCGACCGGCTTGAAGGGAGAAAGCATTCCGCTCGAGGCGCGAATCTTTGCGGTTTGCGATGTCTACGATGCGCTGTGCTCGAAACGTCCGTACAAGAACGCTTGGACGCAGGCCCAAGCGCTCGAGGAGATTCAATCGCAGCGCGGCAAGCATTTCGATCCAAACGTGGTTGATGCATTCATTGAGGTCATGGCGGCGATTGAACGCGATTTGATCTCATTGCCGGAAGGCTCGATTTCCGATCTGGTCAGTTTGGA
>JANOWZ010000162.1:0-17154 GCA_031418155.1 Deinococcales bacterium | reverse complement strand
TTTGGTGGCGGTGGCAGCCTCTTCGGTTTGTTCCCAATGAGCCTGTGGCTCGCCATCGGATTCATGGTCACTGGCCTGATCCTTTGGTACGCCTCAACGGGTGATGAGTTAATTCACACGTACTCGCTGGTGATTGGTTTGAAAGTGCAAGTTTTTGTGGACGTTTAGAACAGAGTGAGATGCTTTGCCTCGAACACCGCCGGGGCTAAAAAGCCCAGGCTCGAGTGCCGACGTTCGCGGTTGTACCAAACTTCAATCCAATCAAAAACCATCGCTCGAGTTTCGGCCCGACTTCCAATCGCATGCTCGAGATCAAGCTCGCACTTCAACGTTGCAAAAGCACTCTCACAGACGGCATTGTCCCAGCAATTTCCTTTACGGCTCATGCTCGAGATGGCACCAAACTTCTCGAGCGCCGAGCGGTGCGCCCCAGCCGAATATTGCACACCACGGTCACTGTGATGCAACAGCCCCGGCAATGGATTTCTCGAGCTTCTCGCCATCTCGAGCGCATCCAGCACGACCTTAGATTCGAGCGATTCACTCATTGACCAGCCAACGATTTTTCTCGAGAACAAATCAATCACGATGGCCAAGAACAGCCAGCCCTCGAGCGTCGGAATGTACGTCAGATCAGCCACCCATTTCTGATCGGGTTTTTGGGCGTCGAATTTACGCTCGAGCTTGTTCTCAGCAATGGCGTGCGAATGCTTGGAGTCGGTTGTTTTCTGTCTCACGGTGCCTTTGCGTTTGCCTTGCAGCCCTAACTCGCGCATGATGCCAGCGACTCGAGGACGGCTGCTTGATTCGTTCTCCTCGAGCAGTACGGCATGAACGCGAACGCTGCCGTAAGTTTTGCGGCTGTTCTCGTGAATCGTTTTGATCTTCTCGCTCAAGATCTTTCGCTCCTTTGACCTGTTGGATTCTGGCCTTTTTTGCCACGCATAAAATCCGCTTTTGCTCACCTCGAGCGTGCTGCACATGATTTCAAGATCGAATTCTTGGCGGTTCTCGAGGATGAATTTGAATTTCAGCGAGTCTCTTTGGCAAAAAAGGCTACCGCTTTTTTTAAGATGTCCCGTTCCTGACGGGCAATATCGAGTTCCCGTTTGAGCTTTTGGATTTCTTGTTCCGATTCTGTGAGTGCAGGTTTGCCACGACCCGGAAAGACGGGCCTTGCCTGGACGGTATGGGCTTCATGTTCGCGTTTCCAACGGCTGAGCATGTTGGTGTTGATTCCGAGGTTGGTTGCGGTTTTGCTGACCCCTTCGGTTTGTGCGAGTTTGACGGCTTCGAGTTTGTATTCGGCTGTGTAGGGTTTGTGTTTGGTCATGACTGCCTCCATTGTGAGGCTGTTCTGGTCGCCTACAAAATCGGTTCTTTGTCGCTTTTGGTGCAGAGGATTTCCAGTCGATTTAACTCGAGCGCGTTCAGGACAGTATCCCTTGGGTAAGGAGATGTTTTGAAACCCTGAGTAACCTTAAACATGACGAGAGGATCAAAAAGCCGTACTGCACGAATGAATTGTCTCTCAAGCTTGCACCAAATGTGGCAAAGAACCACAAAATCTTACCTATTTCAAGGGTTTAGGCGTCGGTCCCGTCAAGGTGGTGTGACTGACCATGCAATACGAATAGCTTGTGTTGGCGTGCGTGGCGGAGCACAGCCATGTGTGCCTTCAAGTATGCGATTGCGTACGACAACGTTTCGCCCTCATCGTCTCGCAGGCTTTCCGGTACTGGTGCCACCTCAGGGAGTTGCAAGGCACAAATGACTTCTTGAATCGAACATTCATACAACGAGCAAAGAGTGGCACGTTCAGGTTGCATCATCATTGCTGCGAACAGCTGCTCCAGGTCGGAAATCGCTCGATCGACCTCAGCGTGATTCAACACCGCGACGGTGTCGCAAAGGTAGCTCAGGGCGCTGGCTGCGTACTCTCGTATGATGTTGGCAACATGCTGCGAAGCCACCGTTCTTCGAGAGTAAGTGTGACTTGTTGGATGCTTTTGTGAGTAGAGGTCGCTCATGTCCGAGAAGTCATGGATGGCTGTCGGAACCTCGTTCTCCGGCACGCACACATCGAGAATGGAAGAGTAGTGAGGACCCCTAAGTTGGAGATGAGAGGCGTGCTTTAGAGGCTGTCTGAAGTCGTGACAGACGCAAATCTCAGCCAAGGCAAGCGACCAAAACAAAGCGGGTAGGCTCCGTCAGCAATGAAAAAAATCTACCCGAGCGATCTTAACAAACGCCAATGGAAATACCTCAAAAAACGCCTCGCCAAACGCAAAAACGAACACTGTCTCAAATGGTCCTGGCGCATCATCGTGAATGCCATCTTTTACTCGAGACTCCACCGACCGCTGCCATCCCAAACAAACTCTCTTGCGTGCCTGATTCGCTGGCGCTCGAGTTGCTGCCCTGTTTCGCCTCGAGCACGAAACAACCACGCTTGTAACAATCCAGATAATTCGTGGTTTTGCTGCCATACTCAAATCCACACTGACAGCACGCTCGAAAACGTACTCGTTCAAGGCATTGTTTGCCACCGAAGGGTTTGGTTTCAACCCGTGGCGGAACACCGCTACTCGCTGGATGTGATTGCCAGCACCGTCGATTTTGCTCAGGATTCTGGCTCTGGTGATGATTCGAGCATTGTGCGTGCCGGATCGGGTGATTTGGTTGAGGGTGTTGCGGTCGGTGTTGGTAAGTTGGATTGGGTATTTTTCGCGTCTGACTGCCCGTGTTTTCATGCGCTCGTATTAACCCGTGATCTCCACTGTGGTCCTACACCAGGCTGTTGAGGTAACGCGCTGCTTTGAGGAATCCTTCTTCAGGATTGAACGCGTCATCTTCATGTTCGATTGAAAGCACATCGTCATAGCCGACTTGGCGTAGGGTGGTGATCAATTCTCCCCAACGAATCCGTCCGTATCCTGGCAGCACGTAGCGCCACCAGCCGTCACTATTGTAGCCAACTCGAGCGCGTTTGATTTCGTTGGCCGAAACATCTTTCGCGTGGACGTGAAAGATCCGTTCGCGGAATTCATGTACCGCTGGCAGCACCTCAATGCCTTGCCAGTCGAGGTGCGATGGGTCAAAGTTCAGTCCGAAGTGCGCGTCGGGAAGTGCCTCGAAGATCATGCGCCAATGCTCGAGGTGTTGCATGTTGGTGGCAAACCAGTTCTCAAGCGCGATCTTGATGTCGTGTTTGGCGGCAAGGTCAAGCAGTGGACGAAACGCGGCTGGAACCGCCTCGAAAATCGTTTGTTCGCGTGACTTGCCAAGGATGGGCATGCCGCCCAAAGTGCAGACGACCTTGACCCCGAGCCGAGCAGCAAGTTGGATGGCATCCTTGAGTGCTTTGTGATCGTTGTTCATGACCTCTTTGGAAGCGCCGGTCAGCTTGCCATACGAGGCCAGGCTCGAGATTCGCATGTCGTGTTGCTCGAGCAACCGTTGGAGTTGGGCAATTTGGGCTTCGCTGATGTTGGAAGCATCCAGATGTGAGCCTGGACGAACATCAATCTCAAGGGCTTTGATGTTCTGAGCGGCTGCCCAGGGGATCAGCACCTCGAGTGGTTGGCTTCGCAAGGGGGCGGTCAGGATTCCAACGTGCATAAAGGACCTCAGGTGATTGTAGCTGGAAAGGAGCGGTTAGGCTTCGCCGGTGTCGGCGACCTTGACGGGCAAATTGATCCGAGCCGATTCGTAAATAGCATCCATCAGGCGTGCTTGACGCAAACCCAAAATGGCTGAGCTGGGGGTTTGTGCTGTGCCTTTGATGCAGTCTACAAAATTTTGTTGCAATGAACTGGTGGCGGGCACAACGGTGCATTTCACCTTTTCAGCACTATCCCAGTACTCGAGGCTGCCGCCGTAAATGCTGGTTTTGATCGAACCTTTGCTGCCGCGAATGTAAATGCCTTGCTCGAAGAAGCTGGCATCACCACTGACGGCGGCACTGCCAAGCGTTCCACCGCTCAGGCGAAGCGAGACACTGGCGATGACATCAATCAGTTGGTCTTTGTTGTCAACGAAAGCAAAAACCTCGAGCGCCGAAAGGTTGGTCAGGTACAGCATCGCGTTGAACATGTGCGCTCCGCTGTCATACAAGTTGCCACCACCAGAGAGTTCGGGCATCGTGCGCCAGGTGCCGCCAAGGGGTTTGATCCAGGGTTGGGCGCACACACCCGTGACCAGATAGACCTCGCCCAGTGCACCGTCGGCGATCAATTGGCGAATGAATTGGAATTCGAGGCTGAACGGACCTGGAAAGGCAACCGAGACGATCTTGTTTTTGGCGTTGGCGTGCTCGATCAGCTTGAGTGCATCAGCAGTGTTGATGACCATGGGTTTCTCGAGCAGCACGTGACAGCCAGCGTCGATGCTGTCAACCGCCTGTTGGTAGTGGTTGGCGTGCGGGCTGACGATCAGCACGCCATCAAGTTTGACGTTCTCAAGCATGGCGGTGTGATTGCCAAAAGTCTGCGGAAGCTTGTTTCCGTCAGGGTACACATCGTGCAAATATCGCTCGAGGTTTGCCGCATTTGGTTCAGCGAGCGCCACGATCTCGGCCTCTGGCATGGAGGCAAACACTTTTCCATGGTGGCGAGCCATGCCACCGCAACCGATCACACCGAGGCGCACTTTTTGCATGTGAACAACCTTTCTGAAATTCAGTTGAGTCTGAGACTGATCGCCGAAAACGGCACGGGCGAGAACGCGGCTCGAGATTCGGGTTCAGATGCCAACCATGACGGCTCCAGCCCCCAAACCTGCTAGAATATGGTCAGATAGGTCAGAATAAAATGCCCGAGGTGGAACAGTTACACCTCGAGCCACAACCTGGAGACCCCATGACCCACATCCAAGTCCAACACGCCAAAGCCAAACTCTCCGAAATGCTCGAACGCGCCGAACACGGCGAAACCACCATCGTCACCAAACACGGCAAAGCCACCGCCGCCATCATCGGGATAGAGGAATACGAACAACTCAAGCCACACCTCTTCCTAAACACCTGGCAAGCCCTCCGCGAAGACGCCACCCCAGACACGCTCGAGCATCACCAACTGTCGGAGGAAATCACCGACGATCAACTCGACCTGCTCTTCGCTCGAGATCACACCCCGATCACACCTCGAATCAACCCCGAGGACCTCTTGGCCCCACAGCAGCACCTCACGGGCTTGGGCCGCCTCGAGTGACCACGCCCACAAAGCAAACAGGCACAAACTCACCACGCGCCAACGACGGCAACGGCTACCTGCTCGACACCAACGTCATCTCCGAAACGCGCAATAAATAACCAGACGCAAACGTTCAACGCTGGCTCGAGGGCAAACCCATCTACCAGCAACACCTCAGCGTCATCACCCTTGGCGAACTTTTGCAAGGGGCACATCGGGCTCCCACACCCGAGTTGGAAATCAGCATCAGCGTTTGGATCGAACGGACCGAACGCAAATTCTCGGGCCGCATTCTTGAGCTTGACGCGCCGGTCATGCGCCTTTGGGCAAGCATCACGGCGAGCGCGATCAAACGCGGGTTGACGGCACCACTGATGGATTCTCTGCTGGCGGCCACCGCAATTCATCACGACCTGATCTTCGTGACCCGCAACACGGATGACGTCTCTGCGCTCGGCGGACAAACGGTGAACCCGTGGAACCCCTGAACGCACACCCGAGGGAGCAGAAAAGGACCGAGCTAGGTTTGGAAATCGTCACGTACTCCAAGACGATCCAAGACCGATCTCGAGCCTGGACCACCCTCGAAGCTGGGGAGTTAAGAAGACGGGCAGTCGAGGCAGCACGCGACCGAGACCTCGAGACTTTATGGGCGATCACCGAAGCTCACCTTGGCTTGCTGGGACAACCGAGCATTCACACCCTTCGAGCCTACAAGACTGGCTTGGGCGTGACGCTCGAGGCGCTGGGTGGTGAAAACGTTCTGCGACCAGCCAAGAATTGGGGCATTCGATTCATCCGCGAACTCGAGACCAGTTTGAAAGCCTCAACGGTTCGCTCGAGGTTGGCCAATGCTCGAGCCCTTTTCGCTGCACTGTGTTGGGCTGGCGCAACCGAGGCTGAGCCCTTCAGCGATGTTCGCGTCAAAGCTGATCTCGAGGCCGCTGACGAAAAACGTCAACCGTACCCGCTCGAGGTCATGGATACACTGCTCGAGGTGGCCAACCCTCGAGATACCGTCCTCGTCCTCCTGGCGGCGCACGGTGGATTGCGCAACGGTGAAGAATGCGATCTTCGCTGGGATGAAGTCTTCTTGGACGCGCAAAGAATTCGGGTGGTCAATGGCAAGGGTGGCAAGAATCGGACCGTCTTGATTTCATTGCGACTCGCGATGGGGCCGCCCAGAAAGTTCTACTCACTCAATGCGGCGGGTCAGGCCGAACTCATCACGTTCTGGACGAAATGGAACTTTCTCTCGAGCAAAATCAACGAACTCAAGGAGAGCGCACGTGCTTAACTTTTTCAACAAAATCACTGAAGTTACGCAGCCTAATTCTGAGTCACTTCTCGATTGCTTCAAATCTCGATTGCAGATATGCAGTGGTCACGAAATCTAAATCCAAAATTCTCATCTCTAAGCGCTAAATGAGCAAACGGTCGATTTTGGGCCTCGAGAATTCGGGTTGCGCCGGTTCTAAAATTTCTACCAGATTTCGCGTGCGTAAGTTCAGTTAATTCACTTCGGCCAAGAATTGATTGACCGTTGTGAGAAATGTTTCGCGTTCTTCTGTTTGCGGCGAGTGACCGCTGTGCTCAAAGATGACAAGTTTGCTGTTCGGGATGCCAGCAGCGATTTCCTCGGAAGCCTCGAGCGGGGTAATCCAGTCGTGTCGACCAACGATCACCAGCGTTGGCACATGAATATCGGGCAAGCGCGCCACGATGTTGTAGTTCGGTTGGTTGCGGCTAAAAGCCCAGTTGTGTGTCTCAAAACGAAAAGGGATGCTGTCTAATTGTTTTCGACCGGCCACAGGGTCGTAATCCACATTGTACAGCGGCTGTATCATTTCAAAGCTCTCTCGGAACTCCTGGTCATCTTTCACGTTGCCATCAAACAATCTCTCGAGTGCATCGCGATCCATTGGCAAACCACTTTCAAGGGCACGTTGCTTGGCGATTCCCTGGAATGCGTTACTTGCGGCAGTATCCCGCAAGATGATGGCCCGAAGGTGTTGTTGATAGCGCAACGCGTACTCGAGCGCAATGAAACCACCATACGATCCACCCGTGAGGATGATCTTCCCGAGGTCAAGCTGCTGGCGAAGCGCCTCGATGTCTGAGACAAACTGCTCATGAGAGTAAGGCTCTGCGCCTTCAGATTCTCCATTGCCGCGCTGGTCAAAGCTGATCACGCGATGTGTGTCAGCAAATGGCAAGAAGCTGCCCCAATCATTGTCTCGACTCCCCAGTCCCGGGCCGCCATGGAGCGTGAGAATCGTTGTCCCGGCTCCCGCGTCATTGAAAACGAGTTCGACGCCATTGAGTTTGATGCGTTGATTTTCGAGGATGCGAATCATTTCCACCACGCTTCCTTCAACACGCGCATGACGTTGCCACCAATGGCTTTCGCAATATCCTCGTCAGAGTAATGGTGCGTGATCATCCAAGCGACAATGTTCGGGAACGCTTCGGCGGGACTCTCCAAACCATCAACAAATTCAACCTCGTCATACTCGAGCTTCCCTCGAGATTGCTTGATCGACAGCGCCTCGGAAAGGGCATGATGAAGTCCTACATGATCACCAAACAACGCATCGGGTCCAAAAGCAACATGATCGATACCAACCAGTTCTGCGCAGTATTCGAAATGTTCCATGAATGATTCAATCGAGTGATTTGGGTTTCTTTTGGTAATCGTCGTGTGAGGTGCAGCTTCAATACCGATCACACCGCCCTTTGCAGCACAGGCCCTTATCGTCTCATCATCTTTTAAACGGTTTGAATTCCACAAACCTCGAGCACCTGCGTGCGTGATGAACACCGGTTTTTCGCTGAGTTCAATGGTTTCCATTCCGGTTCGGTCACCCGAATGCGAGATGTCAATGGCGATACCCAAGCGATTCATGCGCCGCACCGCGTCGCGACCAAATTGGGTCAGACCGCCATCGTTTTTCTCGCGCAGACCCGCACCAAGCGCATTGCCCTCACTGTAGGCGATGCCAAGACACCGCACACCCAAGCCGTACAGGATGTCAATGCGGTCAAGTTCGTTCTCGATCATCGCCGCACCTTCAAGGGAGATGATGAATGCGATTTGACCGTTCTTTTTCGCCCTGATAATGTCCTCCGTTGTCAGACACAACACCACCATGTCCTGGTGGTGGATATCAGAAAGTCGCATGCCGATGTCGTAAATCACATCGTCCCACTTCCACCCACCTCGCGAGGTGATCATCGCCGTGCCGTCCATCATGTTGTCAAACACGGCATCCAACCCCGAAACGGACAACCCCTCGTAGCCAGTAAAGTCACGTCCCCAACGACGAAACTCGAGAAACTCATCAAGATTCTCAGGCGCAACAAAACAGTGATCATGGAGCGAGATCACCAGGTTTTGTTCGAAGATGTTTTTGGCTCGAGCGGTCTCAATATCTGAAAGTTTGATCTTGGTCGAGTTCACGCGGTTCAGTTCTGGGGAAAGTCGGAACGCCTTGTAATCTCGCCCAGCTTCGAGATACTGATAGGAGCGGTAACCAGCGTAGTTTTTCTTTTGCATTTTGCTCTCCTCAATTCACCTGAAAGCCATGTTTGACCGTGTCTGAACACCGTACCAGAAGCCATCACGAACCCACACAATTCATGTGAGTGTTTCATCACCTGTCTCGACCACAAGTGCGCCAGGAAGCGAAATCCTCGAATCGATCAGGGTACCAATGATCACTGCGCAAAGGGTGACGCACGCCGCAAGACCAGTCGCACTCAAATACGTACTTGTCAGCAAATGATATGGATGTTCAAACCATGCGTCGTATGGGCTTGCGGGCTCAAATGGGGCAATCTCGAGTTTGGCCTCTCCGGCGTTGATCAGCCCGTCCATCTTCTCGATCAAGGGCACGAGACCCACGAAACCATAATCCTGCGGTCCGCGTTCACGCTGGTTGATCCAGGTTTCGCACCGGATCAGGTTCTCATCGCGAGCCGCAACAACGAGCTGTTCGAGGTACCGAGCTGTCTGTTTGCAGGCGGTTGCCGCATCCTCAAGCGACCGTCGCCAGACCTCTCGAGGCTCCAGCCCCTGGAAACCTGGCGCGTATCCTGGCTCGAGCCAGATTGCATGCTCAGCCGTTCGAGACAAACGCTCAAAATTGATCGAGTGTTCCTTGAGTTGACTCTGGGATTCGGACAGTTGAGATCGGAGTTGTTCGGGATTTCCAGATTGAGCCTGTGATTGAGAAATCGCTCGATCACAGGCCCGATGTGAAGCTTGATAGACGAGTGCGTTGGCGAACAAACGACAGGCCGGTCCCCAGCCGAGTTGAATGGCGTTGAACCCAAACTCTGGATGTGATCCGAACAGCACAACACTACCCTTCCCATAAGAGGCTGTGACCACGCTGTAGCATCCTTGTTCAATGTAGCGATTGATGTCTGGGTTGGGTGACGGGTTCAGTGTGTTCTCCCAGGAGGTGAACTGGGGTGTTGCCTTGATGAAACGAACCACACCGGTCGCGGACTCGGTCGGGTCACCCGCACGAAACGATTCGAGCGGACAGTCGGTGATGAAGACTGGGCCATTGTAATGAACGATCTGAAACTGTCGGGGCAAGCCCTCGGTGAGCCAGTGGTTGTCTTGGGAGACCTCGACCTCGAGTGCGCCCACACCTGGAGAGGTGAGACCGTCCCAACCGCTGTCGGCGCTGTTGGCAAGACGGGCTCGAACCATGAACATTTCTCGAGAGGCGGGATTGGCCTCACGGAAGCTTTCGGCGACCGCTGCGGGCAGGAATGAACCAGCGCAAGAACCGATGTACATGCCACCGTCCGCAACCCAGTTTCGCACCTTCGCCGCCCCTTCAGCGGTGAGCGGTTCAAGCATCCCACCCATGGCGGCCAGTCCGCCGCCTGGAAACACGATCACATCAAGTCCTTCCAGTTCACCCAAAAGAATCTCATCGGCGCTCACCATCCGCGGCAAGGCACCCCACAGCGCGGCCAGTGCCCCATGGTGGTATGGCGCTCCTGCTGTTGCGTAGATGCCAACACGCAGTTGCTCGAGTTTTGCAGGCAGACCACTGCACAGTTCATTCCACCAGGGCGGGGTCATGGGGGCTCCTCCTTTGAAGTGTCATGGGTTCCTCCGTTGTTGATGCCTGGGGTCGAGAATGTCGCGAAGCGTGTTTCCCAGAAGGTTAAAGCACAACACCGTCAACGCGATCATGACGCCAGGGTAGACGGCCAGCACCGGATAGGTCCACATGTATGACTGCGAATTCTGTAACATGTTCCCCCACGAAGCGGTTGGAGGCTGGATGCCCAATCCCAAATAGCTCAGCCCCGTCTCGGTTAGGATTGACCAGCCAATGCCGAGCGTGGTCAAGGTGATGGCTGAGGGCAGCACTTGTGGGAAAATGTGCCGGATGATGATGCGCCCGGACGAAGCACCGAGCGCACGACCAGCATCGACAAATTCTAGGTTGCGGTACTTGACGAATTCGGCGAATACAACTCGAGCGACCTGTGACCAAAAGCTGAGGCCAACCACCAAGACCACAATTGGTGGGCTGTTGCCGAAGACCGTAAGCTCTGTGAGTACCAGAAAAAACGTCGGAACGGCCATGAAAGTATCGACCAGGCGCATCAAGATGATTTCAGTCCAACCGCGAAAATAACCTGCCACCGCACCGATGCTCGAACCGAGTGTCATGGCCACGACAATGGCCACCAAACTCACCGTTAGCGTGACCCGCCCACCGTGGAGCAAGCGTGCCAGCTCATCACGACCAAGCTCATCGGTACCGAGCCAAGCAGTTGAGCTTGGTGGCGCGGTCACGTTGCCAGGATTTGCAAAATCCGGGGACACCGTGTACACAAAGGGCCCAACAAACGCTGCAAGGTAAATAACCATGAGCACCACAATGGAAACAAGACCAACCTTGTGGCGCGAAAACCGCGCCCAAACACCACGCCCTCGGGTCTTGAGGCTTTGTTCTGGAGGTTCGATGACCCTGCTCGACAACCGACTACTCATGCCTGATCCTCGGATCGATGAACGAAAAAAGTATGTCCGTTGCCAAATTGGTCAGAATCACAACCAGTCCCACAGTGATTGTGACGCCCATAACCGTGGTGTAGTCACGCTGCAGCGCCGCATCGACGGCAAGCCTGCCCATTCCAGGCCAGCCAAAAACACTTTCTGCAATGACCGAACCGCTGAGCAATGCCGGAATCAGCAACCCAATCATGGCCAGAATGGGTACAAATGCATTGCGAAAGGCATGTTTGAGAATCACGATGTGTTCTGGTAAACCCTTGGCTCGAGCGGACCGCAAATAGTCGGCACCCATCACCTCGAGGATTGCCGAACGGGTGAGGCGGGTTAAATTGGGCGTCACCACAAATGCAAGAACACTTGCGGGCAGGATGGTGTGGCTCAACCAGTTGCCCACCGAAAATCTGGAACCCATTTCTGGCATTCCCGAGGATGGCAGAATTTTCCAGGTCACCGCAAACAAGATGATGCCAAGAATCCCCAGCCAGAAATCAGGGATGGACTGTCCTAAGGTCGAAAGCCCATTGATAAGGTGATCAATCCAAGTTCCATGGTAAAAGGCAGAAGCGAGTCCCAACCCAATCCCCAAAACGGTCGAAATCAAAAGGGCGGTGAGTGCCAATTGAGCGGTGGTGACCATGCGTTGACCCAGAAGGCGTGCCACGGGTTCACCCCCGGAGAGCGAGTACCCCAGGTTCCCGCGAGAAATCTCAGACAGCCAGCTCAAGTAGCGCACGAACACGGGCTGATCAAGCCGCAACAGTCGCGAAAGCGCTTCGCGCTGCTGGCTGGTCGTGTTCATGTTGGCGATGGAAGCTGGGAGACCTGGGGCAGCATTGACCAAAAAAAACGTCAGTGCCGTGATGAGAATCATCACCACACAGCCTTGAGCAATACGTTGAAATGCATAGACCCACACGGTCGGGTCCTTTCAGGTTTTGAATTGAGGATGTCTCGGTAACCCGTGCCAACGTTGACAGGGTTACCGAACCTGAAAACACCTATCGCTTCACAAACCACTTGCTTGCCGACTGGAAGTCGCTGGTCAGATTTAGGTTTGACAATCCATTCAGTCTTCGGTTCTTGGCCACCAAGGACTGTGGATACCAGAGGTACAAATATGGTAACTCGTTTGCCATCAACTCCTGCGCCTGATTGTAAATGCTGACCCGCTCCTTTTGTGTGGTGACATTCCGCCCGCTGACCAGTAACTTGTCGAGCACGGGATTCTTATACCCAGGAATATTGTAACCGCCACCAGCTTCAGCGGCTGCGTAGTATGGCAGTACGTCTGGATCGGCTGGGGTAAACCACCAGGCAACGGAGCCTTGGTAATCGCGTTTGACCACCACTTGTTGAATATAGCTGTTCCATTCCATGGTCTTGATATCGGCGGTGACACCGATGCTCTTCCAGTATTGCTGTACCAGCAGCGTAATTGGAACGAGTTGTTGATAAGAACCAGTTGGCATGTTGATGACAAAAGGTTTCCCGTCTTTTTGAAGGACACCATCCGGACCCGGAGTCCAACCCGCATCTTTAAGAAGTGACCTGGCTTTTTGAGGATCATAGGGATACTTTGCAACTTCGTTGTTGTAATACGCTTTTTGAACTGGAGCGATCGGACCTGTAGCCACTTGTCCATATCCGTTCAAAATACTTTTGATCATGGCTGGGCGATCAAGTGCGTACAACAGCGCCTGGCGGACCCGCACATCGGTCAGCCGAGGGTCGGTCTGGTTGAGGCTGATCCAGTAGTACAGGTTTTGCGTTTGGGCGCTGACCATGAAATTCTTATCGCTCTTGACACGATCGACGGTATTGGCATTTGCCAGACTGATGAGGTCCAGATCGCCCGCCAGA
The DNA here is from genome assembly GCA_031418155.1 of Deinococcales bacterium. Lineage (GTDB taxonomy): Bacteria > Deinococcota > Deinococci > Deinococcales > JAAFIG01 > JANOWZ01. The sequence continues at coordinate 4,050 of JANOWZ010000162.1, read as the reverse complement.
AATTGCGCAAGTTGCGCATTGGCATCAGGAATCACTTTAAAAACGATGGTCTTGACCTTCGGCACACCGGCCCAGTAATTTTCGTTTCGAGTCAGCTCAACCACAGAACTGGCAACCCGTCGCGTTAATTTGAAGGGTCCAGTCCCGATAGGTGCTTCTTTGTTGAATTCGTTAAATTTCCACGGATCAGACACGCCTGCAAATTTGTGTTTTGGCAGAATACAAACAAAGTACGATAAGTACGAGGGGAGGGAAGCATAGGGTTGCTTGAGAATGAATTCGACGGTGTAATCGTTGACGACGTTAACCCGATTGACCGGTGCGTATTCTCCACTGTGATTGGCACCGAGCTTTTGGTTTAAAGCAATGTCGTTGAAGGTAAATGCCACGTCTGCGGCCGTGAAGGGCTGACCGTCATGCCATTTTACCCCTTTGCGCAGATTGAATGTCCATTTGAGACCATCGGCAGCAACCTTCCACGATGTGGCCAGGTCTGGCACAGCTTTGAAATTCCGATCCCACCTTGTAAGGCTCGAGAAGATCAGGGTGTTGAGCAGATTCGATTCGGCAAACGTGTTTGGACTCCAGGGGTTGAACGTGGGATCAGCATTGGTTGCCAGATTGACGACCCCGTCAGGGTCGAAATTCGTTTGTGACGAGACCGGTAACATGGCCGCGACAACCAGCCCTCCAGCGACCAAGAGTGCCTTCAGCATGTACTTGGAGTTTGAAAAAAAGAACTTCATGTCTACCTCCTTGGTGTGCCAGACAACGTGATGCGTTGAACCAAACACTCTGGTAAAAGCTTTTTGAGGATGGGTAACGTGATTCTTTGGGTGAATCTTAATTCAAGGTACCTTGAATTAAGAGAAAACGAGCCTTTTGGCTGGGTTTTAACCATCGATCTCCCTTCATCAAGTGTGCCATGTTGAGTCATGGAATTGTAACACTTTTGGTTGTTCGCCACTTTTGATACCGCTGGCAAACTACGCCGCGCCCAGCATCACCTGTTCAAATCGAGCCAATCGCGTTACCGCTCGAGGTTTCTGTGCCAACCAATCCGCCACACGAACCAGGTTCAATGCCGCAGCCATCGCCAAATGCTGCAAGCAAGTCTTCGCCAAACCCTCATACCTCGAGCGTCGCAACTCGAACACTCGAACCCCGACCGAAATGCTCCCCTCAATGCCAGCCCTTTTCGCATACAGTGACTTGAACTCATCCGTTTCCTCACGCGCCCGAGCCGCCACGAGCGCTTCGTGACGTTCACGCACCTGCAACGTCACCGTGCGAGCTTTTGCTGTTGTGCAACTCGATCTGAATGCGCATGGTTTGCAATCACGTAACGGGAATCGAACCCTGAATACAGGTTTCCCTTTGGTATTGCTTGTCGCTGTCCAGGACGTGCTCGTTTTCCCAGCCGGACAGGTGAGCGATTGCGTTTCCCAATCAACTTTGAAATGCTCAGCCGAAAATCCCTCACCCTTCCATGACTGCCAGCGTTCATCACGACGGGCTGGGCCAATCAAGTCAACACCATGAATTTTGTTGGCATCCACCAGTGTCTCAGCACTGACGTAACCCATATCCACCAGATGTTCTTTGGGCAGAAGATTCCGTTCCCGCAATGACTTGTGAATCCCGGCAATCGCGTCGAAATCTTGCGTGGTTGCCGGGGTGGTTTTCACATTCGTGATCAGCATAGGCAAGTCTTTATCGCACGCTTCGGTCAGATGCGCTTTGTAACCCACCCAGTACGTTGCACGCTTGCGGCTCAGTCGCGCATCGATATCGAAAGGCGAGTTGATGAAACCACGTGCTGGAACGACTTCTTCGTCGTTGCGAAAACGCAGTGTCGCATCATGGTCCCAAGTGAAATTCTGAATCCAAACTCGCCACAGCACATGAATCGCAGGTGCATTCCTGAGCCAAGTCATGCTCGAATCTGCAAACACCGTCTCAAGCAAGAACAATCCGTCCGCAGCTACAGCACGCTCGAGTACCGTACGTTCAGCTTTCTTGGATTCGGGAATCGTGTGCTCGACCTCGAATGGCTTGCCGTAACGTTCGATCCATTCCGGTTTGCTGTGCTCCAGAAACCAGTCTGGTGCAACCGTGGCCAAAACGTTTAGCGCATGCCGAAAGGTTTGCCCTGCGCAACTCAATCGGTTCAGCGCGTGAACAGCGGCCAGTACGTGCGTAGAATCCGTGCGCTGCTTTCCGCGTTCACGTAGGAGTTTGTGGGTACGGAAGCGTTCAAGAAGCTTTTCGAACAGTAGCAATTCGGCATTGCCTTCGATCAGGCGAGCACGGAATTCGCACAATACGCTCGAGTCAAAGCCTGAATCATCGAGAGGCAATGCCAACAAGTATTTGAGGTCGATTCTCGAGCGGACTGCGTCAGCCATGCGTTCGTCGGAGAGTTGTTCGGAGAATTGCAGGATGCTGATCAATGCGAGTCTGGCTGGGTCCAGCGCTGGTTTGCCTTCGCTCGAGAACAGGTGCTTGAAGTCGGTGGTGTTGAAGAAATCTCCGAAGGTGTCGCGCAGGAGCATGTAGCGGTTGCCTTTGGGGAAGGCGGCCTTGGCGACTCGCTTGGTGTCCTCTGGAATCTGGGTCACTGGATTGACTTTCAGGCTCATGATGAACCTCCTTTGGGATGGAGGACTACAGTACTGCCGTTCTGCACAACGTGCATGAGTTTGCCAGCGGTATCACTTTTGGTGCAACCCTCCATAGTACCGGACATAAGTCCGCGATAACCGTCCAGCACGCCATATGAAACAATTGAGGCCTCCCGCACAGAGATCGGAGGCCCTACGAAACAGCATACAGAACTCCAGCAAGCCCTGAAACCCCACTTTAACTGGGACGCCCGTCGAATCAACTTCCTCGCCAGATTCATCCTCGCCCTGATTCAACGATCCACAGTGAACCTCGCTCAGATTGCTACCGTTCTGAACACACTTGTTCATCCTGCCAGTAACGAAAAACGCTGCCACCGGTTCGTCAAGGATTTCGAGGTTGACCTTGAAGACATCGCCCGATTCATCCTCCAAGGTCTACCAGTCCGATTCGAGTTGCTCTTGGATCGCACCGAGCATTTCTTCGGTCAGACCAGCGTGAATGTCCTGACCTTCGCCGCCTGCGTCGGACGTGTTCGCATCCCGATCATCTGGGATGACCTCGAAAAAACAGGCAACAGTAACACCAAAGAACGCAAAGACCTACTCAAAGCATTGCTGCGTGTCATGCAACTTTCTCGAGTTCAAGCCCTGATTGCCGACCGAGAATTCATTGGTGCGAAATGGCTGACGTGGTTGAAGAATAAACGTGTTCCATTCGTGATTCGCATTCGAGCCAACACCATCGTGAGACTTGGGCCGTTCAAAGATCGAGCAGATCGGTTCTGCAAAAACCTGCTCGTCGGTGAGTGCTTGGTGTTCAGCACGGCCTGCTCGTTAATGGGCGTGCGTGGGTATGTCAGTGCGACCAGGCTCGAGGGCGGTGAGTTACTGATCGTGTTTGCCAGTCACCGGCGTTTGAACGCTTTGGAGGTTTACGCTCGCAGGTGGGGGATCGAATGTTTGTTTAAGGCGTTTCGCACGGCGGGATTCAATCTCTCAGATTCACACGTGACTGATCCAGAGCGGGTAGAACGCTTGCTGGTGCTGATGACGTTGGCGTTGGTGTGGGCAGTAAGGGTTGGTGTGTTGGCCTCCATACTCGAGCCGATTGAGGTCAAATCGCATGGTCGTCCGGTGTTGAGTGTGTTCAAGTTCGGGTTGCGGGTGCTTGAGGAAATCCTGGCTGGTGGGAGTCGATTGCTTTCATTTTCTGAGGTGGTCGCAGCATTGTTTGATACGAACGGGCTGGTTTTGGAACCTTGTTACACTCGAACGCCTGCGTTGAGGACAGGATGAATGAGATATGTCCGGTACTATGGCATGCCACAGATAAACCAACCCGAACCCAACAAGCGATGATCGCGGTTCGGTTTTCGGAACCTCAATCGGCCACCATCTGCTTCACTGCTCTGCAATTTTGATT
>JANOWZ010000161.1:0-1909 GCA_031418155.1 Deinococcales bacterium | reverse complement strand
AGCCAACCCTCGAGCCAATCTTTGAGCTTGGTTTTTTCTGGTGCGGCGAGCATCCCGCGACGGTGTGCCACCAGGAGTTCGTCTCGTTTGGCGATCACTTCACTTTCGGTATTACCGTAGACAGTCACCCGAACCCGTTTTCCCTCGAGCCCCGTACCAATGTCCACCTGTGCCGAGAGTCGCCCACTGGCTTTGTGATGCATGATTTTTGTGCCTTCACCTTTTTTGCGACGGGTTGATTCTGTTTTTTTTGGGCGGACTGATGGCATTGTGACGCTCCTCAAATTGCCTTGCAAGCCTTAGAGGATGCACGGTTCATCGAGCCTAGCGACCGACTAAGCACGCAGGGTTTGGCTTGGTTCGGGTATTTGTTTTGTTCAGCCAGATACTCAAGCCACGTCGGTCACTCCAGTTGATGGCGGTAGAGACCGACTGGGCAGTGCTAGACTTGCCGTGAACGCAACTTCTGTCTAAAGCGGCGTTTTGGAAGGGAAAACCGTACATTGACACTGTAGGGGTCAGCAGTTCAAATCTGCTCGGGCCTACCAAACAAAAAGATCGTCAGGAACATGAAAAAAGCGGCTAGCCTCGGGGCTGGCCGTTCATGTTTTTGGCGGTTTACAACCTTCTTTACAACTTCAAGATTTTTCGGCCTTTTCAGGGTCCTCCGTTCCATCTTCTGCCGGAGTTTCCGGCTGGTCTTCCGGCTGGTCCTTCTCGGACTTTTTGGACTGTTTGGGCTTCAACAATTTCGAGAGCGGCATGGCTCCGGCATCACGTTGCGCCTCAAAAACATGCCCGTACTTGTCGGTCGTGATGCTCGGTCTCGAGTGCCCAACCCGGTCGGCAATCAACAGCACGTCCGCCCCGGCGTAAATCATCAGGCTGATGTACGTGTGCCGCAGGTCATGAGGCCGGATGTACGGCAGCCCGGACTGTTCGACCAGCACCTTCCAATCGCGGTAGAAGTTGCGCGGATGGTACGGCCCGCCGAGGCTCGAGGGGAAGACCAAGCCGTGTTCTTGCCAAACGCTGCCAAGTTCAAGTTTTGCGGCCCGTTGGTCGCGTCGGTGGTCCTCGAGCACACCGATGGTTTCGGGATCGAGCGGCACGCGCCGGGTGCCTTTCTTGGTTTTCGGGGTGCTGAACCGCAGGCTGTCATCCCCGGCGACCGTCAGGCTTTGCGCGATCCGCAAGGCCCCATCTTTGATGTCCGTCCAGCGCAATCCGAGCAACTCGCCGCGCCGCATACCGGTCGTCAGGGCCAGGTGAATGATCGGGTACAGCCGGTTCTTGCGGGCAAACTCGAGGAAACGTTGCGCCTGTTCGGGCTGCCAGACGCTCATCTCGCGGGCCTCAATTTTCACGGGGTCAACGTTCTTGGCGATGTTGCGCGAAACCAAGTTCCAACGCTCCGCCTGCGTCAACGCCTGAACCAGCAGGCCACGGGCACGAACGGCGGTGGTGGCCCCCACTTTTTGCAGGATGTCACCCTGCATCTTCGAGACTTGCAAGGCGCTCAACTTCGTTAGCAGCACGGGACCGATGCGCGGCACGATGTACTTGGTGACGTAGAACGTGTTCAATTCGTGGGTGCGCAATTTCCAACTGCCTTTTTTGTCCTCCAACCATTGCTCGAGGTACTGCTTGACGGTCAGCCGGTGCTGATCGGGCAGGCGTTGCTCGGCAATCAAACGCAGCAAATCCCGTTTGACGATGACCGCGTCCTCTTGGGTTTTGGCACTCCCATACCTGAAGACCAGTTGCCCCTGAGCATCGTGTTGACCGGTGGAGACTTTGACCTGCCAGCGGCCAGATGGTTTGTGTAACGTGATGTTGCCTTCGCCTCGGGCGCGTCTCATCAGCCTCGCCGTCCTTCCATCCAATGCCCGATGTACACACCTTGCAA
>JANOWZ010000160.1:0-4831 GCA_031418155.1 Deinococcales bacterium | reverse complement strand
ATTTCCGCTCGCCACGCGCAAAGCACTTGGCTTGCTGACGCACCTGACGCTCGAGGGTGCGAGTTCACGCGGTCTGCTGGCGACCCTGTTGTGGCCGGATCAACCCGACGATGCGGCCCGCACGAATTTGCGTCAGGAGTTGCGGCGCTTGCGCGGCACGCCGTTCGGGGCCAGCCTGAAAACCGTGGTCGATACGCTCAGCCTCGAGCCGAAACCGCAGACGGATGTGGATCGCTTCCGGGCGGCGTTGCGGGCAGGGGAACTCGAGCGGGCGGTCGTCTGTTACGGCGGGCCGTTGTTGGCGAACACCGATTTTTCTGGTGTGCCAGATTTCGAGGATTGGTTGCGGGCGCAACGTGAACGCTTGGCGCTTGAGCATCGGCAGGCGCTCTGTGCACTGGCGCTCAGCCGTGAACAAGGCGGTGATTTGCGCGGCGCTCTGGCCTCAATATTGCAATTGCTCGAGACGGATGCCTTGCAGGAGTCGGCACACCGTCAGGCGATGCGGTTGCACGCGCTTTTGTGTGAACGCGAGGCGGCCTTGGAGCGTTTCGAGCGTTGCCGCGAGGTTTTACGCCGGGAGTTGGCGCTCGAGCCGTTGGTTGAAACCGTGCGTTTGGCGGAACAGATTCGGGCCGGTTCGGTTCAGGCCAATTCGGTTCGGGCCAGTTTGGTGCTCGAGCCGGAACACGTCGCGCAACCCGTCGATCACGATCCGTTGCAAGAACCACCATTGATTGGCCGTGACCACGCCTGGAACAACCTCGAGCGGGCGCACGGCCTGAGTGTGGTCATCGGTGAGTCCGGTGTCGGCAAGTCGCGCTTGGCGCTCGAATTCGCCCGTTCTCGCGGGCGGGTGCTGGTTTTGGGCGCACAAGAACTTGCTCAGGGCACGCCGCTCGCACCGTTGAGTGAGGGTTTGCGCGAGGCGAATCGAAATGGCTGGCTCGAGGGCTTGGCTGCCGTTTGGCGGCGTGAACTTGCTCGCCTGCTGCCGGAACTCGGATCGGGCACACCGGCGGCCTTGGACGCGACACTGGAGGGCCGTACCCGCTTTCTCGAGGGCTTGTTGCGGGCACTCAAAACCTGCGATGCCATGACGATTGTGTTTGACGATTTGCATTGGTTCGATGCGACCAGCCTTGAGGTTGTGACGCGGCTGGCACTCGACCTGCATGGACCGCACAGTCCGCGATTGATCGCCACGGTGCGGCCCAGCGAACTGCTCGAGAACAATGCCGCGCTCAAGCTTCTCGAAACGCTTGAACGGCGTTCAAGCGTCACCCGGCTCGAGCTTGCCCCGCTTTCAGAATCCGAATTGCTGGGCGTGGTGCGTGCGCTGTCCGGTTCTGGCGCGGGCGAACGCGTCGCCAACCGCCTGCACGCAGTGACCGCCGGGAACCCGTTGTTCGTGCTCGAGACATTGCGCAGCTTGCGCGAATCGGGCGAGTTGGATGTGCGTCAACCCTGGCAGACCCGCTATGACGAAACCACCGAAGATTACGCCGAACTGCCCCTGACCGGCAGCGTCCGTGAGGCCGTGATCCGGCGCGTCGATCACCTTGGGGCACAGGTCAGACGGATGCTCGAGGCGGCCTGTTTGTGCGGTGAACGTTTTACGCTCGAGGAACTGAGCGGTGCGACGGCCCTGAGCGAATTTGCCAGCCTGGAGGCGCTTGAACGCTCGACCGGCGCGGGCCTGATCCGTTGTGAGGTGCGAGGCCATCGCTTCAGTCACGACCTGATTCGCCGTGCGCTCTCCGATTCCTTAAATCCGGAACGCGCCCGGTTGTTGCATCGGCGCATCGCGGGCAGCCTCGAGCAGTTGCGGGCCGCACCGGAACGCATCGCCGATCATTGGCAACGCGCCCTCGAACCGCAGCGGGCGACGCGATGGTGGCTCGAGGCGGCACGGGCCGCCGAAACGGTTTTCGCGCACGAAGATGCCCTGCGCTGTTACGCCCGCGCCCTCGAGCACCTGCATGGACCCGAGGCGTTTGAGGTGCATTGGAGCCGTGCGAAACTCTGCCGTGCCGTGTACGACCGGTCCGAATGGGCGCGGTGCGTGGGCCAGATGCTCGAGGTGGCCCGGACATCTCTTGATCCCAATGTGATGGTGCGGGCGCAACTCGCACAATCCGAACTCGAGTTTGATCGGGGCGAGTTTGCGGTTGTGCTCGAGCGGGTCAGGCCGTTGCTGGATTGGGACTTGGCAGCACACACCGCCGCGCAGGTGCGGCTTCAGGTGGGCAATGCCCTGTTGCGACTTGGACGGCCCAACGAGGCGATCACAGTCTTGAACGCTGGCCTCGAGCACACGATACATGAGGCATTGAGCAGCAATATGCAAGAGGCGTTGCGCGGCAACCTGCACACGTCGCTGGCCGCCTGCGCCTTCCAAAGCGAGGATTACGATCAGGTCGAACACCACAACACGGCGGCCCTGGCCGCGTTTCGAGCCAGCAAAAACATGATCGGCGAGGCGCGGGTCTTGCTGAGCGTCGCGCGGCTCGCCACGCTTGAATCTGATGGCGTGCAGGCACAAACGGCGCTCGAACAGGCGTTGCGGCTGGCGCAATCTGCCGGTCATGTGCCGTTGCAACGTTCGGTGCGGCTCGAGTTGGCACGCGGATTGCTGCTGATCGAACAACCCTCAGCGGCGCTCGAGCACGTGCAAAACGGTCTGGAATTGTTGGACGATGATGCCTCGCAACGCTTGGTGTTTTTGAATTACGCCAGCATCGCCCAGAAAATGCTCGGTCAGTTCGGTACGGCGCTCGAGGTGGCAAAGGCGGCCTTGCGGTTGGCGCAAACGCTTCAGATGACACGGGTGGAGTTGGCCCAACGGCAAGTTTTGGCCGAACTCGAGTTGATCTGTGGCGATGCGAACGCGGCGCGGGCGTGGCTCGAACCGGTGACGCAGGATGCGGCCAGTCAATTGATTCTGGCCCGAATCGAGTTGCTGCACGATCCGGCGCGGGCACTGGATCGGCTTGGGCATTTGCTGTTCGAGCCGAACCTGGCCGACATAGACCTCAGTTTGGCCATTTACCTGTACATGGAATCGCTCTTGGCGCTCCGTGACAGCGGGCGAACGTGCCCATTGCCATCCAAGCTCGAGGTTTTGCCCTCGTTGCGGGCCAAGTCCTGCCGAATTCGGCTTTTGATGGCGTTGCGCACGCAGTCCCAAAACACCGAATTGCTCGAGCCTGAATTGCTCGAGGAGGCCGAGCACATCTTGACCAAGGTTCAGGTTCCAGCCCAAGAATGGTTGGAACTCGCCTGGGTATTCGTGTTGGCCCTGAACGAAACATCCGGGACACCCTGGCTCGAGCGGGTTCAGGCTCGGGTTGCCGCACTTGCCGCGCCGCTCGAGCTGGATCGACGGGCGTGTTTTTTGGCCCAGCAAACGCATTCGCAAGCAATCGCACAGCAAATATGTGTGACCATCGCACAACAAATTTTGTTTGAACAGCACAATACTTTTGATCTCCAAAGCAGATTTGACCAGAGAACTGAACTTACGCATCGAGTTTCAGAATCCCATCTGAACCCCACAAATCCGAGATGGCTTGACAGTACCCGCACGAACACCGAGGCTACCAGCATGAACCGAGAGATGATCGACATTTACAGCGACTACTTGATCACCAACTTCGGTCAAGCTACCGCCACCAGCCTCTCGAACGTCCTCAATGGCGAACTCAGTCACGACAGTATCACCCGATCCCTGGCAGATCGTGAATTGACCAGCAAAGACTACTGGCAGTATGTGAAACCCACCATTCGAGAAATCCAAGATGAAAATGCCAGCTTGAGCATCGACGATCTGATCGTTGAGAAGCCGCACAGTCAAGAATCTGGCGTGATCGGCTACTATTTCGATCACACCAAAGGTCGGACTGTGAAAGGCATCAACATCGTTGATGCGGCCTACATCACTTCCAAAGCTCGAGTACCGTTGGATTTCGTGGTCGTCAAGAAACTCGAGTACAAAGTGGATTTGCAAGGCAAACCGTTTCGGCAACAAACCCAAACCAAACACGAGATTCTCGAGGACATCTTGCGTTTTGCCGTGCAGAACGAAGTGCCGTTCAAAACCGTGCTGTTTGACGTTTGGTACGGAAGTGCGGACAACATGCGGCTGGTGAAATTGGATTTGAACAAGGAGTTCATCACGCCTTTGAAAGGAAACCGGAGGGTCAAGCTGCTCGAGAGGGCAGGCAGCACCTTGCAAGCAGTGGAATCGCTGGAACTCGAGGAAGGCAAACCCTATTTGGCACGTCTTGAAGGCGTGCCATTCGATGTCAGTGTTGTGAAACTGGTCTTCAGAAACGAGGACGATCATCAGGGTGTGTTGTTCCTTTGTGCGAGCGAGACGGGCTTAAGTGGTGAAGAGATTCGATTGGGTTATCAGAAACGGTGGTCAGTCGAGGAGCAGCATAAAAGTGGAAAGCAAAACACGGGGTTGGGTGCAAGTCCAGCAAGTTTGGTTGTGTCCAGAGTGAATCACGTGTTTTGTTCGTTTGTGGGGGTGCTGAAGTTGGAGTGTTTGAAGCTCAAAACGGGTCTGAATCATTTTGCTTTGAAAGCAAAATTGCGTTTGAAGGCGGTGCAGGCTGCTCAGGAGGAGTTATTTAGGTTGCGGGCTGTTCATTCGAGTTTGGTCGTTAAGCCTGCGTAACTTCAGTGATTTCAAAATTCCAATTTCTTAATACCCCTACATTTAAGATGCCTACACTAGATCCACCAGGACCATATTTGTTTGTATAGTCTTCGATCCTCATTGAGTAACTTTTTTTGTTATCGCATTTAAAATAGATGTACTTAA
>JANOWZ010000159.1:0-2580 GCA_031418155.1 Deinococcales bacterium | reverse complement strand
GAGGGATTCATTTCATCGAAAAGACGGTTGAATCTTCACGCTCGAGCAAAAAGTGGACGGCGGCCCGCTGGAAAAAGTGAGGGAGGATTGGGGCATCACCTGTTCGTGATGCCCCAAGTTTTTCAGGTCAGTTCGTCTTCGCTCGGAGCTTGAAAAATCTGCATCCATTCCCGGAGTTTCGCTGCCGGAATTTGAAAAGTTCCCGCTGGTAGATTCGTGTTCCTGACCTCGAGCCGCGAGAGTAATTCTTCCTCGGGCACGTTCAAAAAATGCACAACACTGCTCGCGCCGAGTTGTGCCGCTCGAGCCCGGTAATCATTTGCCCCAAAAGCCGAAATCCAGAATCACGTTGGTTCCAAGTTGCAAAGCTCGAGCGGCCACATCCCACATGATCTCTTCGATCAGGCCGTGTCTGGCATCGTGTTCTGGATGCTTGAGGTCCAGTCCGAACAGTCTTGTGTGCCATTCATCCGGCGTGAGCCGCAGTGCGGATTGCTCGAGTTCGAGTTGTTTGGCGAACGTGGTTTTGCCCGAACATGGCAGTCCAACGATCAGATGCAAGGTCGCCATCAGCGTTCACCGCCGATCAACCCGAACGTGTATTGGACAAACTCGAGTGTGTCTCTGGCATCCTCTGGATCGGTCTGCAATCGAACTTTCAACGAAGGGTTGGGTCGGTCCTGCCAGGCACGTTCGAGCAAATCGGACCAGCGTGACTCGAGCGTCTCTTGCGCCCAACGCACAGCCCGGAGTTTGGATGTGATCGTGCCGATCTGTATCGTGTAAAGCAAGCGACAAGAACTGATCAGCACATACGATTGACTCCAACGGTTGTTTTGCGCCTCGGGGATCAAGACTTCCTTGGCCCATGCGTACAGTTTTGGCAGAATCTGCAAACTTTCTTGGCGCAGGTCTTCGGGTGAGACTGGTTCGATCAGCGTTTTTGGGTCGGGACCAGCCAACACAATGCCGTGCTCTTGCAGCGTCCAACGCACCAGGGCCTTGTTGCAATGATCGGAACGCTCGAGAACCTGTGCGGTGTTGTTCAAGTACAGCAACGGCGTTCGGAGCGGGTCTGGGTGCTTCAGCAACTCCTTGTTGATGTATGAACCCTCAAGGTGCTTGGCCCAGTCGGTCTCGAGGTCGTGGATGATTCCGTGCATGGTTTGCAGCGCAGCCTCTTGTTCTGGGGTCACATCCGAATGCGTGACGACCAGAAAATCGGCATCGCTGTCGGCATCAAAATCGCCGAGCGCGAACGATCCAACGATGTACAGGCCGACGAAATTCTCGGCCAGAATGGTTTGCGTTTGTTCCAGCAACATGGCGAAGACAGCATTCAGTTCCGAATACGGGGTAACAGGTTTCATGACTCACCTCGAGCAATCAAGAGAAATTCAGGCTGAACCACACGCCACGAAAGAAATCCAACGCTCTTTCAGGCGATCTGTGGTTGCGAATCTCGAGATTGGTCAATGACGGACATGGCTTGAGCATAGCATCTTCGAGCGAAACACCAAGAAAAACCCGAAGGGCAATCCGCACCCCTCGAGCCTCAAGGTTAAAAATTTACTGGTAAAGCACGTAGGCGGAAAGCGGCTCGAGTTTCAACGATCCGCTTGCCGTACCCAGCGACACGAGTCCGGCGCGGTTGGCATCGGCGGCGATCTTCCAATCACCAGGCAGTTTCATCTCGCTGGCGCTCTGCGAGCCGTTGAAGACGACCAGAATCTTCTTCCAGGCATCTTTGTTGTGCTCGAGCGTGTACGCGATCACGCTGGCGGGCAGGTCTGAGTCTGGGATAAATTTCAGGGCGTTGCGCACATCGTCGGGATTCGAGAGTCGGAACGCTGGGTGCGCTTTGCGAATGGCGATCATGCCTTTGTAATACTCGAGGGTCGGGACAAATTTTGCGCCGCGTTCCCAGTCGTATTTGTTGACGGCATCGCCAGCGTTGTACGAGTTGCGGTTGCCACCTTTGGTGCGACCCATCTCAACGCCGCCCTCGAGGAATGGAATCCCCTGTGAGAGCAGCACCATCGCGTGTGCGAGGTTGACGCTGCGGGTCCGCAGCGCGGCATCACTGTTCGGCATGGATTTCTCGAGCTTGTCCCAGAAACTCATGTTGTCGTGTGCGGAAATGTAATTGATGGTTTCCAGTGGTGAATCGGTGAAATCCGAAAGTTCGCTCGAGTACGCGAAGCTGCCGACGATTCCTTTTTTCAGGCTGGTACTGCTCGAGAGGCCACCCATCACGAAACCCATTTTCGTGCCGTCCAGGTCGCCGCGCATGGCGTTGCGAATGTTGTCATTGAAGACCGCGAAGCCACCGTATTTGCCGAGCCCGCGTTGCGTGCCCTTGCCGAATCGTGTCGGGCCGCCACCGGTCCAAGGCTCACCGTACAAGATCACATCGGGCCGAATCTTGCGCAGTTCTTGCGTCCAATTTTCGACGCTTGTTTTGACGTGCATCCCGACCAGATCGAACCTGTAGCCGTCCATGCCGTACTCGAGTGTCCAGAATTTCAGGCTGTCTCGGATGTACTTCCTGACCATTGGGCGTTCGTCGTTCATGGCGTT
>JANOWZ010000158.1:0-3943 GCA_031418155.1 Deinococcales bacterium | reverse complement strand
CAACAACGATGGCTGGGTGGGTGTGACTTCTGGCGAGGTGTTCGAGGTGGCTTTGTTCATCGGCGGTCAGGGTGCGTAGTGGATTTTTGTGAGGGCGTGGCATGTTAAAAGGCTACACCCATGTCAAGCGACCCACTAGTGCAAGACCACGGTGATTTCGAGAAAACCACTCGAAATCACCCAACCAACGGGAGTGGTGTCCAGTGCAGCGCCAACAAGATTTTCCAATTGGACCATTTCACTCCTCAAAAATCAGGTGAATACATTTAATCTGAACAATCCAAGGGGAATAAATCGATCAAGAAAGCGAGTTGCGGCAAAGGGTGTGTGATGAACTGGGCAACCCACTCTGACCTGACTCGAGCCAAGTCAACGCTAATCTGGAATTAACGGCTCGAGCGAACGCCGCCAACGGTCCGCGAATCGTTCACTGTTGCGTTGGTGCAATGGCACGATCTGCACTGGAATGTCTGCCGATCCAGCCACGGACTGCGCAACCGAGCCGTGAAGGAGTTTGTCATAACCTTCGCGCCCATTCGTACCAATCACGATCAAATCGGCTTTGACATCGTTGGCAACCTCGAGAATTCTTGAAGCTACACTTTGATCGTTGCTGTCCACCACTTTCAACGTGGGCAGGTAACGCGCTCCCAACGCAAGCTGACCGAGCAGCGCTTTGGCCTCGAGTTCGGTTGGGCCGGATTCGGTCAGCACATGGACGAAGGTCAATTTGCTGCCGAGCAATCGCGCCATGTCTTGCGCGTGTTGAACACTGCGCTGAGAGCAAGCATCATCGGTGACAGGCACGAGAATCAATTCAAACATCAGCGTTCCTCCTGGTTTCGCAGTTGGTTTAACAGCAATCCTCGAGCCCGTATTTGGGCTGAGGAGCTGAGTCCGGGGGGAAGTCCTGAACATGCGATCAGCCTCACACAACGGCATTACGAATTCGTTACCGCTCGAGATGATCCCTGAGTGGGTCAAGCGAGGCTCGTGAAGAAATCGGCTTGAATTTCATGCCCGTAATGGCTTTGTAATGCACCGCTTCCATCCTGAGCCATGACCAAATCTCAGGGAAGTGTCACGTGATCGCCAGCATTCCCACGCCAGCCAACTCGAGCGCCGTAACCGTGCCATTGATGGATGTCACGCTCGACCGCAACGGCCTGATCGCTGGCCTCGTCTTCTCGGGCATCCTGACGCTGCTGGTGATTGTCGGTTCGCAAGGCTTGCGTGGCTTTGATGGGGCGCTCGCCGGGTATTGCTTCAGCACCCTGTTTGCGGTGTTTGGGATCGTCTATCGGTATGCGGTCTGGCTGCAACGACCGGCCACGCGATTGTACTGGGTGCGCGGTTGGCAACTGTTCTGGACCCGAGGGCGACGTTGGCACAACACGCTTTGGTTCTTCAGGCTCGCCTGGGAGAAACTGATCGAGCAGCGCTTCATCATGCGCCGCTCGAGGCAGCGTTGGTTGGCGCACCAGTTCATTTTCTTGGGTTGTGTGCTGGCGATCCTGGTGACGTTTCCGCTGACGTTTGGTTGGATTCGGTTCGAGAGCGTCGTCGCTAAGCCGAGCGATTACGTGGCGGTGCTGTTCGGTTTCCGGCTCGAGTTCGCGCCTTTTGCGGTGCGTTCGATTGTCGGCTGGACAATCTTTCACCTGCTCGACATCTCAGCCGTTCTGTGTCTGGCGGGTGTCGCCATGTCCGTCGCCCGTCGCGCTCGAGACGAGGCAGAGATGGTCACGCAACGCATCGACAACGACTTCATGCCGTTGGTGCTGCTGTTCGCGGTCAGTGTGACTGGATTGATGCTGACGGTCTCGAACATGTTCATGGCGGGTAAGTTTTACTACTGGATCACAACCACGCACGCCCTGACCGTGATGCTGTGGTTGCTGTTCTTGCCGTTTGGCAAGTTCTTTCATATTTTCCAACGCATCGCCAATTTGGGCGTTTGGTTTTACAAGGCGGCGGGCGAATCGGGCGAGCAGGCGCAGTGCAAGCGTTGCGGCACGGCCTTCACCAGCCTCATGCACCGCGACGACCTCAAAGCCATCTTGGGGCAACTCGAGTTCAACTACGCGCAATCGGGCGAGGTCGAGAACTGGCAGAACCTCTGTCCATCGTGCCGCCGCAAGTTGGTGACGCTCAACCAGTACCGGGTCGTCGGTCAAAAATTCCTCTGAACTCGAGCGTATTCTCACAGGAGCAATCATGTCGAAACTTCCATCACCATCGCTCGAGTTGCTCGAACAGTTTGGACCGCACCTTCAATACACACCACCGGGCGGTTTCAAAACCGATCTCGAGCCAGACAAGTTGGTGGACACGCACTGCTGTTTTTGTGGACAGGGTTGCGGCATCACCTTGAAAGTCAAAGGCAACGAGGTCATCGGCTTCCTGCCACGCGAGGATTTTCCGTTCAACAAAGGCAAGCTCTGCCCGAAAGGGGTCAAACGGTATTTGCAGGGCTCGCACCCAGATCGTTTGCAATACCCGATGAAACGCACCGCGAATGGTTTCGAGCGGATCACCTGGGATCAGGCGCTCGAGGAAACGGTTGGTCAAATCCGCGAGATTCAAAGCAAGTACGGCAAGGATTCCTTCGCCATGCTTTCAGGGGTCAGCCTGTCCACCGAGAAAAGTTACTTGATTGGCAAGTTCGCTCGGCTCGCACTGCAAACCGCGAACCTGGATTACAACGGACGCTTGTGCATGGTCTCGGCGGGCGCGGGCAACAAGAAAGCGTATGGCATTGACCGCTCGAGCAATTCCTGGGACGACATTGTGGACGCGAAGGTGATCTTCGTGATCGGCGCGAACGTCGCCGAGTGTGCGCCGATCACCACCGATTACATTTGGCGGGCTCGAGACCGTGGTGCGAAATTGATCTACGCCGATCCGCGCATGGTGCCGATGGCTCGCACGGCAGATTTGTTCTTGCCGCTCAAACCCGGCACCGACAGCGCCCTGTTGATGGCAATGCTGCGCGTGATCATCCATGAGAAACTGACCGACGAGAAATTCATCCTCGAGCACACCAATGGATTTGAGGAGGTCAAGGCTGCCGTCGAACCCGCCACCATCGAATGGGCCGAGGGTGTCACTGGCATTCCTGGGTACAAGATCCGTCAGGCCGCACGCCTGTATGCCGAAGCACCAACCGGATTTATCTTGCACGCCCGAGGGCTCGAGCATCAAACCAAAGGCGTGGACAACGTGGTCAGTTGCGCGAACCTGGCGCTCGCCACCGGCAAAATCGGTAAACCAGGTTGCGGGCACAGCACAATCACCGGGCAAGGCAATGGTCAGGGAGGACGCGAGCATGGTCACAAATGCGATCAACTTCCCGGCAACCGCGACATCACGAATCCCGAGCACCGCGCCTACATTGCCAGTATCTGGGGCTGCGAAGAATCTGAGATTCCTGGCAAGGGCTTATCTGCGCAGGAAATCATGAACGCGATTCACGCGGGCGAAATCAAGGGATTGCTCTCGATCTGCTTCAATCCACTGGTCAGCTTGCCTGACGCGAACTTCACCCGTGAAGCACTCGAGAAACTCGAGCATTACAGCGTGATCGATTTCTTCCTGTCCGAGACCGCGCAACACGCCGACATTGTTCTACCGGGAAGTTTGCACGAAGAGGACGAAGGAACCGCCACGACCGCCGAGGGGCGTATCGTCAAGATTGCGGCTGCGGTCTCACCTCCCGGCGAGGCCAAACGTGATTGGGAAATCCTGCTCGAGATCGCCAAACGCCTTGGGCGCGAAAAGTATTTTCCGTACTCGAGCACCCGAGAAATGTTTGACGAATTACGGCTCGCCTCTCGAGGTGGCACGGCGGATTACTCCGGTGTGACCTGGGAACGGATCGAACGAGAACAGGGTGTGTTCTGGCCGGTGCCACAAACGACGGAAGCTGGCAAGACCGCGACTC
>JANOWZ010000157.1:0-17469 GCA_031418155.1 Deinococcales bacterium | reverse complement strand
CATCCGATCCCGGAGTTTGCCCAAGCGTGACGCTCGAGGTGAAGGCCGCAACGATCAGCCCGAAAAGGATGGTTCTGAAATTCATGCTCGAGGTTAAAACGATTGTGTGAACATCACAGGAATTTATGTGACGTTGATGCTCAAGTCGATAGACTGATGGTATGAAACTTCTTCGTGCATCACTGCTTGCATTGTTTCTGGGTTCCTCGAGTGCTTCGGCGGCATCGTTTTATTTTGGAGTGCGTTTGGATGGATCGACCGTCTTTGAAGACACGGGGTACACCACGATCACCACGGTCATTGCGATGATTGGTCTACAAGCCGGTGTCGATTTTGATTCACCCTCGAGCGGATTTGGCCTTCGTTTCGCCCTTTCGACTCAAGTTGTTTCGGGCGGACGCGGCGCAATGGACGGGTACTTTCGGTTTCCAATTCAGCCCGACCTCAGTTCTTATGTCGGTGCAGGTGCAACCGTTTTGGTCGCTTCGAATCCCTTTTTTTTCGTGGGTGTACACGCACTGGCCGGGCTCGAGTATCAGGTTTTGCCCAACATCGCCGTGTTCGCCGAGGTCAGCCCTGGCACTGCATTTGGTGCAGGAACCGCATCCTGTCTTGGTCCACCCCTTCCAGGTGATGGTGGGTGCTATTCGTTGGTTCCGTTCACGCTCGAGGCGGCGATTGGTTTGAACTTCCGTTTCTGATTCAGGCTCAACCAGTCAAGACAATAGCAATTTCGAGATGCTTGATCACCGATTTTTGCGTGTAGGAAAACTTAAGACAGCCTCTACCTCTACGCCGTCATGAATGCGCAGCACAGAAACCACGGCACCCTCGCAGGCTTCCTGGGTTGTCACGATTTGCAAACCAGTTGGACCAAAAAAGACGGTGGCCGTCAGACTGTCAACGGCGGAATCCTCTGGGCCGTGTAAGCCCAACACCTCGAGACCGGCAAGCTGACCTTTTGAAAAAGTTGCTGGACTTGTACTGAAAATGCGACCAAACACATGCGATCAAACACATGGATGAACCCCAGCTTCGGACATCCGGGCTGGGGTTCGGTGCGGTTCGACAAAAGTGGCAGCATGGAACGAGCACGACCAACTGTGCTCACCGAGGCTCGAGCGGAAAAGGCTCGAGCGCACCCAATGTGCTCAGAATGGGCTGTCGGGGAAGTACCAATCCTTGGCATTGGCTTTGGTGACCAGCACGCTGGGAATGATGGTCTCTTTGGCGGGATTTTTGCCCGCTGCTCGAGCATTCATGGTGATGGTCATGGCATCGGCGATCATTTTGGGGGTGTAGGTCACGTCGGCCTTGATCAGCTTGTCGCCATCAATGATTTTCTTGATGTATTCCTTGCTGCCCGCACCACCGAGCACCTCTTTGATGTCGGTGCGTTTGGCCTGTTCGATGGCTTTGAGCACGCCAACAGCGATGTCGTCGTCTTGCGCCCAAACCGCATCAATCTTCTTGAACCGGGTCAGGAAATCCTGCATGACTTTGAAGCCATCATCACGGTTCCAGTTGGCGTGTTTTTTATCGAGGATCTTGATGTTCGGGAATGATTTTTTCATCACGGCTTCGAAGCCTTCGACGCGCTGGTTGTCAATCACGGTGGGGATGCCGCGCAGCACCACGATTTGTCCTTTGCCGCCCATGCTTTTGCCGAGGTATTCAGCAGAAACCTTGCCCAGACCTGGGTTGTCGCCTGCGACGTAAGCATCTTGGGCGCTGGTGTCGGTCAGGCCACGGTCAACGATGGTGATGAACACGCCGCCATCGTGAATTTTCTTGACCGGGTTGGTCAGGGTGGCACTGTCTTGTGGCAGGATCACGAGCGTGTCCACCTTGTTGACCGTCACCAGGTCCTGAATTTGATTGGCCTGTTCGGCGGCATCTTTGGCAGTCTTGACGATCACCTGTGTACCTGGATATTTCTTCTCGAGGGCGGCTTTGGTGGTGTTCGCCCAGTAGACGACACCGCCGGTCCAACCGTGGTCGGCGCTGGGAATGGAGACACCCATGATGACTTTTTTGTCCTGCCCGAGCGCGAGTGAGGCGATGGCAAGACTGGCGATGCCTGTAATGGTCAGTATTTTGTTCATGTGTTCTCTCCTGATGTTGGGCTGGTGGCGTGGACGTGCTTGGTGTGGGTTTGATTCAGTGTGGTTTTGGTTCAGTGTTGACCTCCTTGTGTATTGTGGTTGTGTGTGTTGTGGTTATGTGTGTTGTGATCGAATCTGGTCGTGATTGAATCTGGTTGTGGCAGGTCCGAAGGATCAGGATTTAAGACTTGGGATGAAATAACTTCTTGATCCGACAGCGGCACCTTCTTGCTCACGAGATGGCACCTGGCGGGCCGTTCGCGCTGGCGGGCCTGGATCGCTTCCCTGTTTCCAAAACAACAGCGTGCAATACGGCGAAATATCTCGAGTTCAAACCATAAAGTTGTTTCATCCAGGATGCTTACGTGAGTCGCGTTGCAAAAACGCGACAATGATGATCACCACACCCTGAACGGCAGGGTTCAGGTATTCGGAGATCAGGCTGGTGATGTTTAAGACGTTGCTGATCGTGCCGAGCAGAATTGCTCCGATCACCGTGCCGAAGATGCGTCCATTGCCGCCCTTCAGGACTGTGCCACCAATGATCACAGCAGCAATCGCTTCGAGTTCCCAGCCGAGACCTGTGGCGTTGTTGGCACTGCCCAGGCGGGGCACATAGAGGATGGTGGCAATCGCAACGCAGGTGGCTTGCAAGGTGTAGGTGGCGATTTTGATGGCATCAACGTTGATGCTGGCGTAACGGGCGACCTGTTCGTTGCTCCCGATGGCTTGCACGTAACGGCCAAAAGCCGTGTGGTTTAACAGCACACCGGCGATGAGTGCGACGCCCAAGAAAACGATGACCGGTACGGGCAGGCCAAAGACGGTGGCGTAGTAGACGGGACTGTAGAGATCAGAGAGGGCAGAATTTTGGAAGCTCAGCGTGCCGCCCTGAGCGAGTTGGGTCAGGACGCTGCGGAAGATTGCGGCACTGCCGAGGGTGACGATGAACGAATCGATGCGGCCTCGAGTGATCAACACTCCGTGCAGCAGTCCGGCTCCGATGCCAACGGCGATCACGGCGAGAACGCCGATCAAGATGGTGCCGATACCAATACCAAGGCTGTTGACCAGGGCGTTCAGCAGCAAGATCATCACGCCCGCTTGCAGGGCGATCAGCGATCCAACTGACAAGTCAATACCGCCGAGGATGATCACGAAGGTCGCACCGATGGCGATGATGCCCACCAGCGAAACCCGTGTGAGCACGTTGGCGATGTTGCCCCAGGTGGCAAATTCACGATTGAGAAGTGTTCCGACCAGGCACAGCAGGATCAGGCCAATCAGCGGCCCGTAGGCGAGCGTGTCAAAGCGGAACCTTGTGGTTGATGCGGGGGCGTTTAGTTGGGACATGGCGGTTTCCTTTGATTCATGCGATTCATGGTCTGCCCTCTGCGGTTGGGTCAACTCAGGCAAGGATGGGGCCGCGTTTGAGGCCCGTGGCATACTGAATCACTTCGTGCTCATTGAGGTGTTCTGCCTCGAGCACCCCGGTGATTGTGCCCTGATGCAGCACGATCAGGCGATGCGCCAAGCCGAGCAGTTCGGGCAGTTCGGAGGAGATCACGATCACGCTTTTTCCGGCGTTGGTCAATTGCTTGATGAAAAAGTAGATCTCGCGTTTTGCGCCAACATCCACCCCTCGTGTCGGTTCGTCCAGAATCACAATTTGTGGCAGGGTGTGCAAGATTTTGGCCAACGCCAGCTTTTGCTGATTCCCTCCAGACAACGATCCAACGCGAACATCAGGGCGTCCGCTGCGGATGCCGAACTCCTCAATGGCGTGTTTGAGAGCGCGACGTTCAGCACGCGAGTCCAGCAGCGGTTTGGCATACAGTTGCAGCGCCGAGAGCGTCAGGTTGGGACGCATTTGAAAATCCACCAGCAAGCCTTTGTGTTTGCGGTCTTCGCTGAGGTAGACCATTCCGGCACGCATGGAATCTTGTGGTGATCGGATCTCGAGCGGTTTGCCTTTGACGCGGAACGTGCCAGCCGAACGCGGTCGCAATCCGAGGATGCCTTCAAAGAGTTCGGTGCGGCCTGCCCCGACCAGCCCGGCGAAACCGAGCACTTCGCCTCGCCGCAACTCAAAGTTGATGTCATGCACCCAGTTTGGAACGCTCAGGTGCCGAACCTCGAGCACGACCTCAAGGGAATGGGCGTTGGTTTTTGGGGGGTACATGTCCTGGAGTTCGCGGCCCACCATCAGGTTCGCCATCTCACCTTGGGTCAGTTCGGCGGTGGCTCGGGTGGCGATGAAGTTCCCATCGCGCAGCACAGTCACACGGTCACAGACCTGTTTTACTTCGTCGAGTTTGTGCGAGATGTAAAGGACCGTTACACCGCTGTGACTCAACTTCGAGATGATCTCGAACAGGATGCCCGTCTCACCGGGTGTCAGGGTCGCGGTGGGTTCATCCATGACCAACACTTTGGCGTTGCGCAAGAGCGCACGGGCGATTTCGACCATTTGTTTGTGCGGCACGATCAGGTCACGGATTTTGCTGCGCGGATCAAGCTTCAGTCCAACCTGCTCTAGGGCCCGAGCCGTGACCTGGTGCATGGCGTTGTGGTCAAGCAAGCCGTTTCGTTTGAGTTCTTGACCCAAGAACAGGTTCTCGGTGATGCTCAAGTCTTCCACCAGGTTAAATTCCTGGTGGATCAACACCAAACCGGTCTTTTCGGCCTCGAGGTTGTTGCGAAACTGAAGTTCGTGCCCCTCGAGCGTGACACTTCCCGATGTGGGTTTCACAAAACCGGTCAGGATTTTGACCAGGGTGCTTTTGCCCGCGCCATTCTCGCCGATCAGGGCGTGCACTTCACCGTGTTCAACCTCAAAGCTGACATCGTTGAGGACACGAACTGGTCCGTAATCCTTGGTGATATTTTGAAATGCAAGCCTTGCCAAAGCGTGTTCCTTTCGTTATTCAACTTGTGGTTTGTGATAGCGTGCCTTAAACCTTAACTCTGCCGCCTGAAAGCGTCTTGCACGGAATCCGACCGGTAAATTGTGCACGTCCTGACCACAGATCGCCTGAAGCCTTACACCGAGGTCCCCTTGTGGATGCCAACTTTCAACAATCGGAAACGCACGCACGGTTGATTGATCGGGATCAGATCGTTTTTGCCGACACTGCCGAGGGCTTGGGTTCCGCCGCCCAACGTGGCGATCTGGAATTTTTGGCCTGGGCGCACGGCCTGTACCCAGGGCGCAAGTTTGCCCTGAACGAGTTGCCTGAAGTGCGCTGGGTTGGAGTTTGGAATGCTGTGCGTCGTCAGCGCTGGGGTTGGGATTGGCATCACAACGAAGGGCTCAAATTCATGTTCGTTGAACGGGGCCAGGTCACGTTTGCCACGGATGAGGTTCAACTGTTGTTGAAGGCCGGGGATCTGGTCATCACCCGACCCTGGCAACGGCATCGTTTGGGCAACCCCGAGATTGGCGCGAGTCAGGTGGGTTGGTTGGTTTTGGACCTCGGCGTGCGCAGCCCGGCCCAGGATTGGTGTTGGCCGGATTGGGTGTTGTGCTCAGCGCTGGACCTTGAAGGCCTCGGACGTCACCTCAACACCGCGCACAGTCCGGTCTGGCGTGGCGGCTCGGAAGTCCTGCGTTGCTTTCAGCGCCTGCGGCAAACGGTTGACCTTGAGGATGCCAGCCAGGTTGTGGCCCGCATCAAACTGATGGTCAACGAATTGCTGGTGGCCTCGGTGGAATTGCTCGAGGGGCAGGTTCAGGCACAAGTTCCCACGGCCTCATCCGAATTGGTGCGTCGGTTCTTGTTTGCGCTTCTCCCAAACCGGCTCGAGGAAGATTGGACGCTCGAGGACTTGGCCGCCGCCTGTGGTTTGGGCCGCAGTCAATTCACGCAATACTGTGTGGAACTGACGAACATGACTCCAATGGATTACTTGAATCGCTCTCGGATTCATTTTGCGGTGCGGCTGCTGAAAACCCAGACCGGTCTGTCCATCACCGAAGTGGGGTTCCGTTGCGGCTTTCATTCCAGTCAGTATTTTGCCAGAAGCTTCCGTGCGTACATCGGATGCAGTCCAAGCGAATACCGCGCTGGAAGATCTTTTGACCCGCTCGGGCTTGATCTGTCGCCCATTTGAGTCCCAGACGCTTGCGAACGCTGCACTGACAATCGCCTGAAATTCCACAAGCAGCCACAGACCGAATCTCGAATGCGGGGCGTTGAGGTTGCGGAACCATGCCACTTCACAACCCAGGTTGTTCAAGCCCAAGTGTTCAAACTCGTGCCGACAAGATCAGCAGAAACGAAGCCAGAATCGCGGCGATGGTTCTGACGTGATTCCATTGCGTCCAACTGCTCACGTACTCGTGCCAGAATTCGGCAGCTTGTGCTGTGCTTGGATCAAGAACTGCAAGCCTGTTGTTGAGCGGCACGTTGAACGCCATCGTCACGCCGAACGTGCCGACGATGTAGAGCACGCAACCAATCAGGAGCAAGATCGTGCTGGGACTCGAGAGGCGCGGCAGTGCGGTGATTGCCAGAATCACCGATGCCAATGCCGTTCCGAGAAACACCAGAAAGAACAGTGGGTTGATGATCGTGATGTTAATCGCCTGCATCGTGCGAATGCCGCTCTCGGGCGGTTGTTGCACCAGGGCTCGCATCACGAAGTTGGAGAACGCGAACAGCAGGCCACCGATCATGCCGCAACCCAACGCGGCGAAGATGGTCAGGAAGGTGAGGATTTCTTTGGGCATTGGTGAAACCTCCATGCAAGTGTTGGCTCGAGTTGTGCTTCAGCGTACTGCGAAAAATATTCTCAAGCTCGAGTAACCGTGATGCCGAGTTTCTCGAACGGAGCGGTCACGTCTTCGGGCACGTCAGGTTCGGTGATGATGCCAGACAATTCCTCGAGCGGTGCAATTTGGTACGCCGAGGCAGCGTTCAATTTCTCAATTGATGCGAGTGCGATACTTTCGGCGGCGCTGTTCATCAGGGCGCGTTTGACATGTGCCTCCTCGAGATCGCCGGTGGTCAGGCCGACCTGTGGGTGAATGCCGGTCGCGCCCATAAAGTACGTGTCAGCCCGAATCTGCGCGATTGCGGCAATCGTGGCGGCTCCGACCGCGACCATCGAATGCTTGAACAAGCGTCCGCCCAGAAGAATCACCTCGAGTTGCGTGTGATGCTCGAGTTCCACCGCGATGCTCGGGCTGTGCGTGATGATCGTGGCTTTTAACTCGAGCGGTAAATGTCGGGCGAGTTGAACGGTGGTTGTGCCACCGTCGAGGATCACGATTTGACCAGGTTGAATCATTTTGGCGGCGGCGCGTCCAATCGCGGTTTTGCCATCTGTGCCAATTTTTTGCCGGACGCTGAGATCCGCAATCGCGGGCGAGGCGGGCAGTGCGCCACCATGAACCCGTTGCAATAACCCGTCAGCGGCGAGTTCACGCAGGTCACGGCGGATCGTGTCTTCGGAAAGCCCGAGTTCGGTGCTTAAATTTTTGGCGATGATTTGCCCGTCGCGTCGTAAGCGCTCGAGGATCAGTTTTTTGCGTTGGCTGGTCAGCACATTGATACTTTACAGGTTTGCACGAATTGTCTTGACTTTGCACGAAACTGCATGTAATCTTTCCATGCTGAGATCAGGTGCTCTCGGCACAACCCCAAACCATCTCGAGGCTTTCAGCACGTCCTGAAACGGCTCGAGACCGGTGACGCATTCATCAACTGAAAGGACAAAACCATGATGATCCTGATTGCAGGCCCATACCGATCCGGCACGAACGACGACCCCGCAAAAATGGCCGCGAACCTCCAACACCTCGAGCAAGCATCCTGGCCACTGTTTCAGGCCGGTCACATTCCAATGATTGGCGAATGGGTCGCGCTGCCGATCTGGTATGTCGCAGGCGGACAGCACGTCGGCGATGAACTCTACGATCAAGTTCTGCACCCCACCGCCGGAAGATTGCTGCAACACTGCGATGCTGTTTTGCGGCTGCCCGGTGAGTCCAAAGGCGCAGACAACGACGTGCGAATCGCTCGAGAACGTGGCATTCCCGTGTACTTCAAACTCGAGGAAGTTCCAGGTTGCGTTTGAAAATCACAAGACTCGTAGGGTGTGCTTTTGAGCGCACCATCTGCACAAACGGTGCGCTCAAGAGCGGCACCCTACAGGTTCTTGCAGATACTTCACATTCCGTTCAGGGCTGCTATCGTTGCCGCGACAATTTGCTTCTGCTGATCCTCGAGCGAAATCGTGGCGGGATTGTCACCGGATTGCACGCCGTAATTCCCAAACTGCGCGTGATTGCCACCGTCAATGACAACGTACTTGGTGCTCGAGGGCGCGAAGGCTTTGGTGGATTCGAGTTTCGCTGGTGTCGCCAGTCCATCCAACGATCCAGAAATGCTCGTGACTTGCACATCGGTTCGGGATGACAGGTCAAAACTTTTATCACAGTATGCCGCCCAAAAAATCAGTGCCTTGACCTTGCTGGAGTTTTTTACGTACAGGCACGCACTCGCGCCGCCCAAGCTGTGACCGGCAATCGCCCAACCCGTGATGCTTGGGTTCGCGGCGATCACTTCATCCGCCCGGTTCGGTTGAATGATGGCGAAGTTGAGTGGAAATTTCTCGAGGAACACCGCGTAGCCCGCTTGAGCGATGGTCTGCATCGATTCGCTGTACGCAGCAGGATCGACTTTCGCACCGGGATAAAAGATCAATCCAGTTTTCAGGGTTTTGAATGGCATGAAAACGATCTGATCGCCTGAATCAATCACCTTGACGGTTGCTGTGCTGGCGGCGGCAGCTTTGGCTGACTCTTGGGCCTGCAATGGTTGCACATAAATCGCAATGCCAATCACGGCGACAAGAAGAATGACGGCCAAGGTAATCAGAACGTTTCGGAAGATTTTTCGCATGGCTCAGCCTAACTCGAGCGTCACGGTTCTCGAGCAACCTGTTGGGCAATGCAGACAAACCATCACGCCTGTCAACAGTCGAAAACCGACCAGCAAATCTTGTTTCGCAACACCTGATCCTCAAGGACGAGTTCACGAATTGCATCGGGAAGCTGTTCACGCTGCCAACGGCACTCGAGCCGACCAGCACTCTCCGCTTCGCCTTTGAGGGCCGCCGCACGCACGGCCTTGATCGCGTAGGCCGCTGCACCAAGCTCGTGCGCGGCGACGTGCGCCACCACTCCCGCCTGACCAGCGGCATAGGCGGCGTGTCGGGCGGCTCCGCTTAAGGGTCTTGCCGCAGACATGGCACGGCCACCCGCCGCGCGGGACTCCATCATCCCGATTTCACCTCGAGTCCAGGCCCGAATCTGTTTAATCGCCTGACGGGGCCGAAGGCCCGAGGGTTGCACCGACTCGAAAAGGTACAGAACGTGCTCCGCGCAGGCCGCCGCCCATAACGCCAGGAGCCGATGGTCGGAGTCGGTGAGCGTTCCCCCACGACGGATGGTGATGAAGCGGGGATCACGGACTTTGGGAAGGATCATGGTTGCACCTTTCCTGTTGCCTCTACCCAACTCGAGCGTTACGGTTTTTGAGCAGCCTGCTCTAAAATCGCAATCTCGAGCTTGTTCATGTTCATCATCGCGGCCATAACCCGTTGCGCTTTCGCCCGGTCTTTGTCGCCCAGCAATTCGCCCAGAATCGGTGGCACCAGTTGCCAGGACAGGCCGTATTTGTCCACAAGCCAACCACAACGACCATCCGCACCACCGTCTGTGAGCTTTTGCCAGAGGTCATCAATCTCGAGTTGGGTCTCGCAATGCACGAACAACGACACCGCCGGACTGAGCTTGTGATGCGGTCCGCCATTCAAAATCATCAGCCGTTGACCCTCGAGTTCTAGCGTGACCGACATCGGCGAAGCGTTGATGATCTGTGAGGATTTGAAGATCGAAACGTAAAATTCTGCCGCCTCGAGAGCGTTGCCTTCAAACCAGAGGAACGGCGTGATCTTTTGCATTGGATCAGTCTGCGCTGTGAAAGCCATACTTGGCAATCCGAGCCCGAACCTCATCGTCCATCGCTGCTCGAGCCCCGAATCTCGAGACGACCCAACCCGCCGTTTGTACCGCCAGGTATGCTGCCGCTTGCGCATCGCTCGACCGCAAGTAATGCCCGAGGAAAGCACCACCGAATGCATCACCCGCGCCGGTCGCATCGACGATTGGATCGGATGTGGCCGCCACCTCGAGCACACGGTTGTCGTTGGCGATCATTGCGCCATCCTTGTCGAGTTTCAAACAAACCATCGTTTCGGGGTACAAATCACGCAACGCCTCGAGCACGTCAGGTGCAGTTTGCTTGCCGGTCAAGGCGCGACCCTCCTCGAGATTTGGAAAGATGAAATCGACGCTCATGCCGCTCAGGGTGCGGCGGAATTCCTCGCGGCCCACTTCGCGGATCATCTGGTACGAACCCGGATCGAAACTGACGGTTGCGCCCGCCTCGGTCGCAATTGCGGCGCAACGCAACGCGGCTTCCCTTGGCGGATTTGTGAAGACGCTCCAAGCGGTGATGTGCACGTGACCGGCGGCTCGGATTGCAGCCTCGGACAGTTCGGATGGCTCGAGAAAAAAATCTGCGCCTTGGTTGGTCAGCATCGAACGCTGCCCGCTCGAATCGATCAAAACCAAAATCACGCCGGTCGGGTGCGAGTCCGTCCAAACAATGTGCGGTTTGACGCGCTCGAGTTCCAAATCCTGCACTGCGAACTCACCAAAACGGTCCCGTCCGACCTTGCCCAAGAAGCCGACCTCATGCCCGACTCGGGCCGCCCAAACCGCCAGGTTCGCGCTCGAGCCACCACCGGAGAGCGTCACGCGCCCGGTCGTGTCACCACCAGGCATCAGGTTGTGATCGGGTTTTGAGAGCACATCCCAGGCGAGATCGCCGACGGCAAGTAACGGACGAGAAGAGAAGGTCGTCATGAATGCTGCGGATGATAACGCAACAGGGGACAGCATGCTGTCCCCTCAAGTGATGGGGCTCGAGTTTTAGCGCTTGATTGGTGTGGTCAGCACGCCGGTGCGATTGTTGTCGGTCGTGAGCAGGTACGGCAGGCTGGTTTGCCAGTATTTACCGGTCGGATCGAACCAGTAAACGTACTCGCCACCGGTGCCTGGCGTGTCGCTTTCGGCTCGAGTGACTTTGCCATCGACCTCGCCACGGAACAGTTCTGCACCCTGCAAGGAGTACAAGACGATGTACTGCTTGACGTTCGCCAAGTCCAGCACTTGACGGCGAATCTGGTTTTGCTGCTCGGCACGGCACGAAGCGAAGGTCAGGGTCATGACCGTAAGCAGCACCGCCCATTTTGCATTGCGTTTGACAAATTCCATAAGAACCTCCTGATGAGACGGCTCGAGTTTCGGGCCGGTTTGTTTACTTTACGACGTGAGCGGCATTTGCGTTCCCGAACAGGTTCAAGCGTCGATTTTGCGAATCTCGATTGCACCGTACTGCTCGGGTTGCGAAGCCTCGAGATCACCGGCCCGCATCGCCTCGAGCATTGCACCAAACAGAATCGTGCGTTCGCTCCAGGATTGCGTGGGCACGTCATGGAAGAAGAATTTTTTCAGGCGTTTGCCGAAATCACGCAACCGCTCGAGCGCCATCGGCATGGTCATGCGATCCAAGGCAAGATCGAAAATGTTGACCTCACGCACGTGACGTTGCGCCGCCTTGACCAATTCGCCCAGGCTTCTCGAGAGCGGTTTAAACTTGCGTGGCAGTTTGATCGGCGGGACTTGCGCCACCAGCAGCAGTGAGCGTTCACGCCGACGGTCGCGCAGGAATTGAATCGCGCCCTCGAGTTTGGCGAGTGCTTCGACACCTTCAAGCACATCCTCGAGATCGGCATCAATGTTGGCATCTCCCTCTTCGGCGATATTGGGTTGACGCGGCAGCAACAAACGGGTTTTCAGTTCGATCACGCCCGCGAGGTGCGGCAAGGCTTCGGAGGCCAGATCAAGCGAACTGGTGCGAAACGTCGCATCCAGATCGCCCTGAGACAACTCGAGTTCGCCACGCAGGGCATGGAATCGCTCGAGCACATCCCGCGTGAGCTTCAGCAATGGAACCTGAATGGGTCTGAGCTTCCCAGCCCGCAATTGTGCCGCCAACTCGAGCAATGTGCCCTCAAAGATTTCATCACCAACTGGAAATCGGGCCACAAATTGCACGTCGAATTCGGGTTCCGTGACGGCAGCATCCGGCACTGGTGGCGGAATCGGTTTGCTGGCCCGAGCAACTTTCAGCATCAGCCTCCAACAACTTTCGCATCGGGACGCAAAAAGCCAATCGCATCACGGACCTCGAGCATCGTTTGCTTGGCAATCGCGCCCGCAGCCTCCGCTCCAGAAACGAGCGCATCCGTAACCTCAGATGGATGCTCCTGCAAGTATGCCGCCCGCGTTTGGATCGGCTCGAGCGTATCCATCAGGCCATTCATCAAAAACTTCTTGCATTCGACACAACCAATGCCCGCACGACGGCATTCTGTGGCAACTGTCGCCTGCAAATCTGGACTCGAGAAGAGCTTGTGGTAGCTGTAAATCGTGCAGCGTTCCGGTTCGCCCGGATCGGTGCGACGCACGCGGGCCGGATCGGTCGGAGCGATACGAATCTTGTCCCACAAACTCTCGCGCGACTCGAGCAGGTCGAGGGTGTTCTCCTTGGATTTGCTCATCTTACCCGCGCCATCGATGCCCGGCACTCGAGCGGCATCTTTGGGCACGACGGCTTTTGGTTCGGGGAAGATTGGTTTCTCTTCAGAGGCGAAACGGTAATTGAAACGCCGCGCAACCTCGCGGGTCAGTTCGATATGCTGGACTTGATCCTCACCGACGGGCACGGTGTCGGCCTTGTACAAGAGGATGTCCGCCGCCTGCAAGACCGGGTACATCAGCAACCCAGCCAGAACGCTGTGCTGCTCGGACTTGTCCTTGAATTGCGTCATCCGCTCCAGGTCGCCCAAGGGAGTTTGCGTCATGAAAATCCAACCCAACTCGGTGTGTTCTGGGACGTGCGATTGCAAGAACAAAATCGCCCGGTTCGGGTCCAAGCCTGCCGCCATCAGCACCAACGCCAGGTCAAACGAACGTTGCGCCAGCAAACTCGAGTCGTGCGGAATCGTGATCGCGTGCTGATCGACAATGCAATAGACCGCATCACGACCGAATTGATTGCCCAACGCGATGTAATTGCGAATCGCGCCCATGTAATTGCCGATGTGAACATCACCCGTTGGTTGAATCCCAGAGAACACGCGCTTCATGCGGCTCGAGTATACCTGTTCTGTTTGTGACGAAACCTCAATCATGGAAATCTCCTTTTAAAAACTTCGAGACACGAAAAAACGCCCAGGCAACCTGGGCGCTCGAGACAACACGAACTCACCCAGGGTTAACTGGGCCACCATGCACGGCTGCTCGAGAACGAAATCATGGCTCGAGGGTAGGACAGAAGGGGAAATGTGTCAACCCCGATCACACACCCTCGGGCCGTAGGATGATTGGCGTGCAATCTCCGATGATCCCTCGAGTTTGGCAGGCATTTCGAACCATCGTGCTCGAGACACTGCTGCCCGCCTGGTTGATCGTGACCTTCGTGGCGATGCCCGTGACCGTCGATGGCGATTCAATGCTGCCCGGAATCGAAACTAGCGATGTGCTGCTGGTCCTCAAACTCGAGCGTTGGTTGGATGCCTGGGGAATCCGCCAAAATTACATCAACCGTGGCGACGTGATCGTGCTCAAACCCGACGATTGGCGCTCGAGTGCCTTCGTGCCGTTCGTCGGTGAAACCTTCGGCTGGAAGTTCCAACCGTATTTCGTCAAACGCGCCATTGCATTGGAAAAAGACACCCTCGAGATTGATGCTGGTGATGTGATCGTCAATGAATCCAAACTGGCGGAGGCTTACATCAAAGGACCAGCCACCGTCGAAAACGAACCACCGCTCGAGATTCCAACCCGCAGTGTCTACGTGCTCGGTGACAACCGTTTGATCGGGGAAAGCATCGACTCGAGACGCTTCGGACCCCAACCATTTTCGAGGGTCGCGGGTCGTGTGGTGCTGCGTTTGTGGCCGCTTTGGAAGTTTGGACCTGTGAGATGACGGGAACGCTCGAGCGTGCGAACCCGTAGACTCAGGACATGGTGACTGTTGAAGGTTTATCGAAAAAGTATGCGGGCAATAAATTCGCGGTGCAAGAGTTGAGTTTCGAGGCTCGAGATGGCGAGATTTACGGTTTGCTCGGACCGAACGGTGCGGGCAAAACCACGACCTTGCGCATGTTGGCAACACTCCTCGAGCCGACCTCTGGCAGTGCGACTGTGGCCGGGTTTGACATTCGCACTCAATCCGAACAGGTGCGCCGCAGCATCGGCGTGGTCAATGGCGGCATGGGCTTGTATGACCGTTTAACGGGTCGGGAAATCCTCGAGTATTTCGCTGGCTTTTACGGCATGAGCAAAGCTGACACTCGAGCCCGAACCAAAGAATTGTCGGACAGCCTCGAGCTTGGTGAGGTTTTGGACCGTCGCGCCGGAGAATTCAGCACCGGCATGAAACAAAAAATTGTGATCGCCAGGGCCGTGATTCACTCGCCACCGGTGTTGATTCTGGACGAGGCGACGAACGGTTTGGATGTGGTGGCGCGTCGTGCCGTGCTCGAGTTTGCCCTTGCCTACCGCACCTCGGGCCGCGTGGTTTTGTACAGCACGCACATCATGTCTGAGGCCGAAGAACTCTGCACCAGAGCCGCGATCATCGATCATGGAAAATTGATCGCGTTGGACACGGTGGAAAATTTGAAGGCGAGCACGCAAACCAGCAATCTCGAGGATGCGTTTTTCAAACTGACCCGTGCTCAGAATACGAAAGAACTCGAGGTGAATTTATAATGCGCTGGGATTTCGTTCGGTTCGTGGCCTGGAAAGAACTGCTTTCGACCTTCCGGGATAAACGCACGCTCGCCAGCACGATCTTGCTGCCGCTGGTGATGATCCCGATTTTTTTGATCGGTTTCCCGCTGATCATTGGCAAAACCATCGGCGGCGAACAAGAAAAACGTCAGGTGGTCGGCGTGGTTGGTCTCGAACGCATGCCCGCCAGCCTGAAAAAATCGCTCGAGGGTGATGCGAAACTCGCGGTCGGTGTGGAATTGAAGGCCGTCACGGATGCGACCAAAGCGGTACAGGATGGGACGGTCGAGGCGGCCATCGTCGTGCCCGAAAAAGTACCCTCGAGCGCAGGCGGAAAACCGGTTCCCATTCAGGTGCATTTCAAGCAATCGAGTCAGAAGGCGCAACTGGTGTTCAGCAAAATCTCGGATTCAATCGACGTTTACGCCCGCGAGTTGACCAAAGCCAAACTGCTCGAGGCTGGACTCTCCGAACAAGTTTTAACGCCCGTCGTCTCGAGTCCGGTCAATGCCGATACGGTGGCTGAAAAAGCCAGCGGAATCTTTGCATTCTTGATTCCAATGTTCTTGATTCAATGGATGCTGGCGGGCGGGCAGGCCACCGCGATAGACGCGACCGCAGGCGAAAAAGAACGCGGCACGCTCGAGGCGTTGCTGGTCACGCCGGTTTCGAGGCTCGAGGTGGTGATCGGCAAGCTGATCGCGGTGGTGACGTTCTCGGTTTCGGCCACGATTTTTTCGATGCTGGGATTGCTTTTAACCGGACTGATCTCGGCGTTTTTGCTGCCTTCGATGCTGGATGCGAAAACAAGAAGTGGCGGCAGCTTGAACGAATTGCTCGGCGGCAACCTGTCCTTGTCCGGCGAAGGAATTGCGATGCTGCTGCTGGTCGGCATTACGATGGCGATCCTGATTGCCAGCCTGCTGATTGCGATTTGCATTTTTGCCCGGTCCTTCAAAGAGGCGCAAACGTACCTCGCGCCGCTGGCGATTGTGCTGATCATTCCCGCCGTGTTTTTGCAATTCGCAGATTTCCTGGCCCGAGGTTCGCAAATTTACGCGATTCCCGTGATCGGTTCGATGCTGACGATTCTGGATGTCGTCAAGGGTGTGCTCGTCTGGCCGCACGCACTGACCGCGATTGCCGTCAACCTGATCGTGGCGGCAGTGATGGTGGCGTTTGCACTCTCGAGTTTCAGGCGCGAGCAGGTGTTGTTCAGGAATTGAAGATGGAGAGCGACAAGGTCAGTTTTGTAACCCAAAAAGATCAAGAGAATCCTACTTGTAGTCGAGTTCTAATAACGCCTGCCTTAAACTTACCGAAATATTTGTGTCAGCACTTATGACAAACATTTCCACCGACTTAAGCGCAAACATCCAAAGTGTTAAATTCTCTTCAATATTTTGAGAAAAAGAGTATTGAAATTCGCCGTTTGCAAAACGCCGCTCGACAGATTCTTTGGACGAATGAATTAGGTTTAAAAGAACATCGAATTGAATTCGAGTATTCGGTTTAATCACATAAAGTATATGCGAATCTGGAAGAACAACCTTTTTCTCATAGAAGAATAATCCTTTAGTTATCATTTTATACCATTGATTTATTACCTCTGTACTTTCATCATTTACTTGAAACACTAATCTTTTTTCATAAATACCTGCTGGGTTGAGTAGCCAAATATCTTGCATTGCCTGTTGTAGTAGTCGCTTTAATTTTAAATTTTTTGCAAGTGTTTTTGGAATTCGATTTTCTAAAACCTTTCGGGATGATTCTTTTCCATCTCCAAACTGGAAAAGTGTGCCAGTAAAATCTTCAAGCCGTTGTTTCTCACGGTTACATTTACCGCAACTTGGAACTATTGGCAGTCCTGACCGATAAATTTCCTCCGGTGGAAAGAACTGCTTAGCCAAAACATGATCTTTTTCCATGATTCCATAGTTCCCGCAGTAGACACATCGTTTGGTGGTCACTACAAAATAATACGGAAGCCGAAATCAGAATTCAATGCAAAATTAGGCAAGCAGTTTATAGCTAGGGATTTCCTCAGCGTGGCAACGCCAGCCCAAACGTGAATCCACCCTGTACCGCCGGGTCCGCCGAGTAGTAGTACGCCACCTCGAGCCCAATTCCTGTGGGCACATAGTAGAACGCAACGAGATCGGTCAGGATGCGAATACCGCCGCCGTAAACGCCACCGAAACCAATGTTGTTCACGGCGATGAATGGTTGAAACGTCAGTCGCTCGAGCATGAATCCGTTGGGTCGCAAGCCAAGGTCAATCGAAAATCGGGATGCAAGTTCGATGCTGCCAAAAGTTCCGGCTCGAGCTGTGCTGGTGCTGGCGTTGACGCTGAGCACGAATGGAACCTCCCACAGTGGCGCTCCGGCGATTTGAAATCCGGCGCTGTAAATGCCTCGAGCGCTGGC